>JAGVUS010000282.1 GCA_019136175.1 Chloroflexota bacterium
TCAAAATCGGTGGGGCTTTCTGCCAGCCAGCACCAGGTGCGCTGCAGGACGGATTCCCCGTCCCGTTCCACCAGCAAAATGGAACGGTCGGGCAAGCCATGGCGGACGAGGGCATGCACCAGCCCCAGCCCTGCCGCTCCGCCCCCGGCAATCAGGTAGTCATAATGCGGCATGGCAGCCAGCTACTGGGGCGGGTTGTCCGGCGGTGTTTCGGGATTGGAATCCTGCCCGGTCCTGTGCTTGGGGATTGCCTGGAGGACAACCACCACGCTGTACAGCACAAACGCGCCAATCACCACGATGTAAATCAGCAGCTGGTACGCCGGGGGGATCGTATCCCCCCACACCCCCAGGGCAACAATCAACAGGATGCCAAACGCCATCGGCGCAGTCAGTTTTTTTGCCAGGTCAATTGCCAGTTCTTTCCAGTCCATGCAATCGCTCGCTCCATCGGGCAAAATCAGGGGATATGAAATGATTATACAACGCATTGGCTCCGCCCAATGCCGGAATTTCCCCAAAAACAAGCCCGCTAATCCGGTCCCACCATCCGGGAGGTTCCTTCCTCCCAGAGATGCACCTGGTTGCGACCGGCTTCCTTGGCGCCATACATCGCCTGGTCGGCGCGGCGGATATGCTCATCCAGCGTCAGCAGCTCCTGCGGCTGCACCGCCACCAGTCCAATGCTGATGGTGATATCCACCCAACCGGCATCCGTTTCAAACAGGGCGGTCTGGGTCACCCGGTGCAGGCGGGCGGCGATATCCAACCCATCCGCCAGGCTGGTGCGGGGCAGCAGGATCACAAATTCCTCGCCGCCCATGCGGGCAAGCAGGTCGGTCCTGCGCAGGTTTGCCAGCAGCACCTGGACAAGCTGTTTGAGCACCTGGTCGCCCGCCATATGTCCACAGGTATCGTTCACCTTCTTAAACCAATCCACGTCAATCATCATCAGGACGGAGGGCAGGGGTCTGGCGCGCGTGATCAGGTCGGCGGCAGCCTGGAAGAAATACCGCCGGTTATACGCACCCGTCAGCGGGTCGGTGGTTGAAAGCAGCCGTAATTGATTCTGCATGACTTCCTGGCGTTGAAACTGCCTCCGCTTGATGTGCTCGCCCCACAGGGCAGCCAGCCCGGTGGATGCCAGCACCCCCAAAAATTCCACCAGGCGGTCCGTGAGGGTGGGGATATATTCCCACATCATCACCCCGGATGCCTGCAAGCCAAAAATCACAAACAACAGGATCAGCGCCGCCACACTCCAGATCAACCCGGCAAGCGTCCCCGCCGTCAGGGTGGCAAACAGGATCATGAACACCAGCCAGGGAAGGCTGGGGGAATTCAAGCCGCCGTTCAGAAAAATGGAACCCACCAGCGAAAGAAAGAAGCTGAAAACCGCCACATGGGCAGCCATCCGCATCCGCCGCTGGCGCTCGGCAAGCACCACGGAAAGCAGGGCAAACAGGAACGCCGCCAGGTTCCCCCACAAGCCCGCCCAAAACCCCTGGATGACATAGACAATGGTATAAGCCCCCAGGAAGACAGCATTGCACCACACGGCAATCCGGGTCACCTGGTCCAGGTTGTCGATGTAGGTATTTTCGCTGGGAATGGAAAAAAGGGAGAATTTCTGTTTTTGCATGGAGAGCGATGCCTGATCCGCACCTGGATGAACCGGGGGAAAGGAATGGCGGACTGCCGGACAAGAGATTCCAGCCCTGCTGATGGTTTGAGTTTACACGAATTTGGCTGGCGTGTCGAGGAACAATTTAACGCCCGCACCATAACCCGCGCGTCAGTCCATAGTATAATGCATCGTGATTCCCTGCCATTGGAGATACCGTGCATCGTAAAGCACTTGCCACCCTTCTTTTTGCCATCCTGGGACTGCTGCTGATCGGTTCAGCGCTTCCCCTACCAATTGCAACCGCCGCCACCCCCACCCCGGGCAGCCCTGCAGGCGGATTCAACCAGACCGGGCTGACGGGCGTGGTCCACGGGCTGTATTTCTACTCCACCGACTGCACTCACTGCATGGCGGTGCTGGACGAGGTGATCACCCCGCTGCAGGTGGAATTAGGCGACCGGCTGGACCTGCGCCTGGTGGAAATCAACACGCCTGAAAACTACGAACTGCTCCTGAAAACGGAGGAAACCTTCCAGGTTTCCAACGGGCAACGCGCCATCCCCGTGACGGTGCTGGGGAACCAGGTGCTGGTCGGCGAGGACGCCAACCGCGCCGAACTGCCGGGCATCATCCAGACTGCAGCACAAATGGGCGGGCTGGACTTTCCCGCCATTCCCGGGCTGGATCCCTCCACCCTGCAAAGCACCAACCCGGGTGCAAACCGCCACCGATTCCACCGACGGCTGCGCGGTTGCCGCACCCATCTATGCCGCCTATTTCTACCAGGTGGGCTGCCATGAATGCTCGCGTGCCGAGGTGGACCTGAACTACCTGCGGCAGAAATATCCCAACCTGGTGGTGGAGGAATTTAACATCTACGAGGATGCCGCCCTGGGGCAGTGGCTGGCAGACCGCGCCGGGCGAACCGATTTCCACAGCCCGGCACTCTTCATCGGCGACCAGGCGTGGATCGGCGAGGAGGAAATCAACCCGCAGACCCTGGTGCCTGTACTGGATGCATTCGCGGCGGAGGGCGCGCCCAGGGTGTGGGAGACATTTGACCCGGAACACATGAACAGCACCCTGGTGGAGCGCTTCCGCTCGATGGGCTGGCTGACGGTG
>JAGVUS010000129.1 GCA_019136175.1 Chloroflexota bacterium
CCGGTGGAACGGTTGAAGCGGTTGAACTGGCTGCTTGCTCAGGAACTGGATGTTCTTCAACTGGAAGATGAAATTCATACCCGCGTGCAAAGCGAGGTGGATCGCAGCCAGCGGGAGTTCTACCTGCGGGAACAGATGAAAGCCATCCAGACAGAACTCGGCGACGGCGATATCTGGACACGCGAGCTGGATGAATTACGCGAACGAATTCTTAATGCAACCTTCTCGCATGATGTCCAAAAGGTTGCAATCAAAGAACTGGACCGGCTTTCCCAAATGCCATCCATGGCACCGGAAGTGGGCATGATTCGAACCTACCTGGACTGGCTCTTGGATCTGCCCTGGGCGGAAGCAACCGAGGATAACCTGGATGTCAATCATGCTGCACAGGTGCTGGATAAGAACCATTATGGGTTGGGACGAGCGAAAGATCGAATCCTGGAATATATTGCAGTTCGCAGCCTGAAACCAAGGCGGTCACGGCAGCCCATCCTGTGTTTTGTGGGACCACCTGGTACCGGGAAAACATCGCTTGGCAGATCCATTGCCGAAGCATTGGGACGGAAGTTTGTCAGAGTCTCCCTCGGGGGAGTGCGTGATGAGGCGGAAATCCGCGGACACCGGCGCACCTACATTGGTGCTCTCCCTGGAAGGATATTGCAAACCATGCGGCGGGCAGGAACGATCAATCCTCTGTTCATGCTGGATGAAATTGATAAACTGGGAGCGGATTTCCGGGGCGACCCGGCTGCTGCGCTGCTGGAAGTGCTGGATCCGGAACAAAATAATGCCTTTTCTGATCACTACCTGGAGGTGGATTATGACCTCTCCCAGGTGATGTTTATCACAACGGCAAACACACTGGGGAGCATCCCTCCGGCGTTGCTCGACCGCATGGAAGTGCTGGAATTTCCTGGATATATCGAGGAGGAGAAGCTGGAAATTGCCCGGCGGTTTCTGATCCCGCGGCAGGTGGAAGAAAGCGGACTGGAACCCGGTGAAGTGCAGTTTCTTGAACAGACATTACGAAGAATCATTCGCGAGTACACCTACGAGGCAGGTGTCCGCAACCTGGAGAGGGAGATTGGGCGGATGTGCCGCAAGGTGGCGCGTAAGAAAGCTGAGCATGTCCATCCCCCCCACCGGTTGACGCCGGAGATTGTGGAAAAATTCCTGGGTCCTCCCCAGTTCTTCTTTACCGAAGCCGAAAGGCAGGATGAGGTTGGGGTTGCTACTGCAATTGCCTGGACAGAAAACGGTGGCGATATCATGCCGGTTGAAGTTCTGATCCTGGAGGGCAAAGGGGGGATGCAAATCACCGGGCAAATTGGCGAAGTGATGCAGGAATCTGCCCAGGCGGCACTTTCCTACTTGAAGTCACGCGCTGAACCGCTGGATATTGATCCTGCAATTTTTGAACGTCTGGATATTCACATTCACATTCCAGAGGGGGCAATCCCAAAGGATGGACCGAGTGCAGGAATCACCATAGCCACTGCATTGATATCCGCCTTCACGGAACGACCAGTTCACAAGGAAGTGGGCATGACTGGCGAGATCACGCTGCGCGGGCGGGTCCTGCCGGTTGGCGGGGTTCGGGAGAAAATTCTTGCAGCCCACCGGGCGGGCTTGAAAACTGTTTTACTGCCCGCTCAGAATCTCAAAGACCTGGTGGATGTCCCCAAAAAGGTTCGAACCGACTTGAGAATCGTGCCCATTAAACATATGGATGAAGTCCTGGGTGAAGCATTGCACCCGGTTGTGGAGAAACCAGCCCGCCCCAAACGTACTTCCCGCTCTGCAGGCAAGGAAAAGGAACCGGTTGAGGGAACGCAAGAAAAGGCTTAGCTCTCCGGCGGGTTAACCGGTGGATTTTGCAATGTGTGAATGCCATTGCGAACCTGGGTGAGGATTCGCTCCAATTCCATCTCCATATTGGTCAACGATTGCAGGACGTATTGATCGGCATCAGCGCGGGTGCGGTCGGCATCCAGCCGGGCTTCGGCAATCATTTGATCTGCATAGACGCGCGCTTCCTGAGAAATCTGATCGCGCGAGACTATTTGTTCGGCTTTCTCCCTGGCAAGCTGGATGGTGCGGTTTGCCTCTTCCTGTGCCTGTGCAAGGATGCGATCCTTTTGTGCCAGTACCTGTTGGGCTTTCTTGATTTCTTCAGGGATGGTTGTGCGCATCTGGTCAATCAGATCCAGCATCCGATCTTCATCCACTGCCACACTATGGGTAAACCAGATGGATCTTCCTTCATTAAATATTTCTTCCAGGCGATCAACGAGGTGTAAGATGTCCATTTAATCCTCCAGGCTTTCTCAATCCATGTGTTGCAATACTTATACCAGATTTTAATCCCGCAACGAAGTAACGTGAGAGATGGTTTGACTGTCTTCCATCTCCCCAAATCTTTGATGGAGGGCTTCCGCTACAAAAGGCGGTACCATGCTGTCCACATTTCCACCAAGGGAGGCTATTTCACGAACCGTTGTCGAGGATAGGAAAGTATGTTCCTCATTTGTAATCAGGGCGATGACTTCAACTTCAGGGGATAGACGGTGGTTTGCCAGCGCCATGCGAAATTCCTGCTCAAAATCGGAGAAAACACGCAATCCCCTAACAATAACCTGAATATTATTTTTTTTGCAAAAATCGACTGTCAAACCGCTATACCCGGTTACCTGGATTTTTGGTTCATTGGCGAATGCCCGGCTTACCAGGCTGATTCGTTCTTCCGGCGAGAACACGAGGTTTTTCAAAGGACGGTCATATACAGCCACAACCAGTAAATCAAACAATCGGGCTGCACGCCGGGCAATATCCATGTGCCCGTAGTGGATGGGGTCGTACGTTCCAGGGAATACCGCTTTAATCATGGGGGTTTCCTTTATTTTAGCTGATATCTCCAGCACCCTCCCCCCAAAAATGACTCAAGATTTGATTGAGGAGCTGCAATTCAGGATTAGATAAGGTTGGGTCCTGCTCAAACAAAGCAGAGGCATGTTCACGCGCTTTTTCAATCAGGTGAACATCAGTCAGGTTTGCCATGCGAAGCTGGGCAAACCCGGATTGCCGCGTACCGAGGAAATCACCCGGGCCGCGTTGCTGGAGGTCACGTTCAGCGAGGATAAATCCGTCATTGGTTTCTGCCATGGCTGTAAGGCGCTCGTTTTCCACTGCGTCTTCCGATTGGGGGATGAGCAGGCAATAAGATTTGGCGTCTCCCCGTCCCACCCGTCCGCGGAACTGGTGCAGCTGGGCAAGCCCGAACCTGTCTGCACCTTCGATCAACATCACAGTAGCATTTGGTACGTCCACACCGACTTCGATGACGGATGTAGAAACCAGGATATGGTATTTTCCATCCCGAAATTCCTTCATGATCCGGTCCTTGTCGTCAGGGCGCATCCGTCCGTGCAGTAATGCCAGCCTGTATTGCGGGAAGATATCCTTTTGCAGCCGGGTGTGTTCTTCAACGGCAGCACGGGATTCTTCACGTTCGCCCTGTTCGATCAATGGGTAGATAATAAATGCCTGGTAATTCTTTTCCACTTGATGGCTGATCAGCCGGTATGCCCGTTCCCGTTCAGTGGGGGGTAGAACATGGGTTTCAATTGGCTGCCGCCCAGGCGGCATTTCATCCATCACAGAAATGTCCAGGTCTCCATACAGGGTGAGTGCCAGGGAACGCGGGATGGGAGTGGCGGTCATCACCAACAGGTGGGGATTTTCGCCTTTTGCGCGTAACGTGGAACGTTGTCCCACCCCAAACCGGTGCTGCTCATCAATGATGGCTAATTGAAGGTTATGAAAACTGACTGGTCCTTCAATTAATGCATGGGTTCCAATCAACAGCTTGATGGTCCCATCGTTTAATCCTTGATTGATTTGAGTGCGCTCTGTATCGGAGGTATCACCCACCAGAAGCCGAATTTCTGCAGGATGCAAGGGTGGGCTTTCCTGGTTGTTTGGTTCTGTCAGCATTCGCATCAGGCTGACATAATGTTGTTCCGCCAGGATGCTGGTGGGTGCCATGAATGCCGTTTGCCCGCCTTCCCGCGCCACCATGAGAGCTGCCATTGCGGCAACCACTGTCTTTCCGGATCCAACATCGCCCTGCAAAAGCCGGTTCATGGGATGTCCAGAAGCAAGGTCATGTTGTACGTGTTGGATGACCCGGGTCTGGGCATTGGTAAGCGGGAAAGGCAGGCGGGAAATCTGTTCATCCATCCATTCCTGGGGGGCGGAAAAGATACGGGCGGGATTTGCCTGCCAGTTTTGTTTTTGCTTGAGAACTCCCAATTGCAGGAGGAAAATTTCATCAAAAGCCAGTCTTGCCCGGGCTTCCCTCAGTTGAGCCTGGGATGCAGGAAAATGTGCCTGTTGTAGCGCTTCCGACAGGGTGAGCAACCCGGCAGCCTGGCGAATTGAGGCGGGTAATGGATCACGGACGCGCGGCGCCCAGAATGTGACAGTTTGGTACATGAGCCTGCGGAGCCAGCGTTGCCCAACTTTTCCTGCCAGTGGATAAATCGGTAAGATCCGGTTGGTGTGGAGATGATCCCGATCAATCTCTTCCACCTCGGGGTGGTTCATGACAAGACGCCCCAAATACATATCCACCCGACCGGAAATCATTAACTGATCCCCTGGTGAAAATCGGTTCAGCATGTATGGTTGATTGAACCATGTCAGCCGCAGTGAGCCGCTGCCGTCACCAACGATGATTTCAACACGTGATTTACCACGGGAGGGTACGCCAGGCGGGGGGTACATGTTGACCCTCTCCACAGTGGCTATGATTGACAACTCCTCTCCAAATTGGATCCGGTTGATGGGTTTCAGTTCGCTGTAATCCACGTACCGGCGGGGAAAGTAATAGAGTAAATCTTCCAGGGTTTTAAGCCCCAGTTCTTTAAAGGTCTGGAAATTTTTTGGTCCAATGCCGGGCAAAACGGTGAGCGGTGCCTGCAGCCCAACTGATGCCGGGGTTTTGGCTGATGAAGCACGGACAGGGGATGAGGAAGTTTGTGATGGTTGATTCCCGGTCAATCCAGTGGATGGAACGGGTGGGGGAGCCGTTTGTTGTTGTGCAGTGGTAATGGATGGACTGCCAACCGAATCCAATAATTGGAATAATTCCCGGATCATCCGATCCCTTTCTGAGATGCTGGCTGCCGGGTATGCGTGTAGATACCCTGATACCTTTGCAATGAGTTCAGGGCTGATGTTGTGCTGCCTGGCTTCGTTTTCCCAGATGGGTGCAAACTGGTCCAACCCGCCAACCACTGCCCGATTATCAAACCCGCGGTTGGCTTCCAGCCGGATGAATTTTAAAAGTTTCTCGATGGGGGACGGCATGTAAATATTTTACCCCAAATCCGTCCCTTGACAGAAATGGTTAAAATTTTTCCGTTATAAAGAGACTGATGGATTTTGGTCCAATAAGCGTGGCAGCTGCGCTTGAGAGGGTATGCTCGGTAAATGGGGTTTTGGGAAAATTTTCCTGGACAAACTGGCGCAGCAGGCGGCTTTCGGTATTTAATGTTGGATGTCCCTGCACAAAGGCAATGTACTGGAAATGATCAAATTCTTCCAGGAATTCCTGGTAGTAGTCCATTACCTGGCGGAAATTCCGTACTTTTTCCACCGGCGTTAGACGTCCCTCTTCAAGTGTAAAGATGGGCAGAAAGTTCAGAATCTCACCAGCGGTTGCCTGGGCATGATCCAGATACCCTGAAGCATGCAAGTAGGATAATCCGGATGTACATAGAAGCGTATATTGGTGGGGAATAAGATTACGGATCCATCGCTCTGCATCTGCAGCGGTTGCGCCCCCGGCAATCAGGTTGGATGCTGTTTGCACCAGGTATCCCAAGCCAATGGAGATGGTCTGAGAGTCGATAATTTGCAGATTCAAGCGGTGCTCCATGGCTTCCAGTGCCCGGGAGGAATCCTGGATGAGGGAGCACAATTCATTGGAAGCAAAGATCGCCAGGATATGATCAAATTCCCTCGACAGCCGAAGGAAGTATTCCTGGAGGGTTTGCTGTTCGGGAATGATCAACCGGGGGAGTGCCCCGCCTCTTGCTGATGGGGGAAAACTGGCAAGTTTTAGATTCTTGGGATCGTGGATAACCTGATCTCCCCACTCCAGCCTGGTGGGGAGGATGCGGATAAACGCCTGTCCCGGAAAGGTTGGCTGGGGAAATTGTGCTGTTATGTCTGTAAGGATGCAGACAGAAGACATGGATTATTCGATGGCGATGATGAACTGGTAATGTGGCTGTCCCCCTTCATGCAATTCCACTTCGTGCATGGGGTAGGCAGTTCTAATCTGGTCCACGATCTGATTGACGTCGTTTTTGGTGATGTTTTGTCCGTAAAACAAGGTGATTCTTTCCCGGTCGTTGGTATTTGCCTTGTTAAGCAGTTCCAGGCAGGCTTCAATGATGTTCGGGCGGGCAGCCACCAATTGACCATTGAGCAAGGCAATCACTTCACCCTGGTTCACCTGCACCCCGTTGATTTCAATCGAACGGGTTGCCACAGTAATTTCCCCGGATTCCACCTCTGCCATGGCAGATTTCATATCGGCGACAATGTCATCCATATCGCCTTCGGGATCCAGGCAAAGTACAGCCGAGAGACCCTGCGGGATGCTCTTGGTGGGGATGACCGCCACTTTCTTGACCGTCATTGTGGCAGCAGTTTGAGCAGCCAGGACAATATTTTTATTGTTGGGGAGGATGATGATTTGGTCGGTGGGTAAATTTTCAAACGCGTGCAGGATTTGTTCGGTGCTGGGATTCATGGTCTGTCCACCTTCAACAATTCCTGCAACCCCCAGGCTGGCGAAGATGCGCGAAATTCCCATGCCGGGTGATACCGCAATCACAGCGACGTGACCGGGTTCAACAACCGCCAGGTTCAGTTGTTCCTGTGGCTGCTGCCCGTTCATCTGGGCGATCAGATTTTCGATGGCGACTTTTGTGACGGTTCCCAGGGTCAGCGTGTAGTCGATGGGTTCGTAGCGTTTTTCAGTAGGAACATGGATGTGCATGCGGTACATTCCATCACCTTCGCCAAGTTGGATGGATGTGCCCATCTCGGACAGGTCCTTGTAAAATTGCTCCAGGTCCAACGGATTACTGGGAATGAAGTCAACCACAATCTCAAAATCCTGACCGGGTTCAACGGCTTCCATGGTTTCTTCCAGCTGCATGGCAGCAATGGGTACAACTGTGGATAATGCAGTGTCCAGGGGCATATTCTGAATAAACCTCAGCATTCCTTCCAGGATGAAGAACAGCCCCTTGCCGCCGGAATCCACAACCCCGGCTTGCTTTAAGATGGGAAGCAGTTCGGGTGTGTGCCGGACGGATACATCCGCTGCCTTGACGATGTCTTCCAGAATCACATTCAGTTGATTTGTTTTTTGAAGGCTTTGTTCCGCTGCATAGGCAATATCCTTGGCAACTGTTAGGATGGTTCCCTCCACCGGTCGAACGACACCCTTATATGCCGTATTGCGGCTTTCTGCCAGTGCCTGGACAAAGGAGTTTGCATCCATGGTATCCAGGTTATCCATTGTCCTGGCGAAACCACGCAGGAGTTGTGAGAGAATGACACCGGAGTTGCCGCGTGCCCCCATCAATGCTCCCTGGGCAATGCTGTGTGCCATCCTGCCAATATTCCGCTCGCCGGATTGGGCAATCTCGTTATAGGCTGCCTGGAGGGTTAACAGCATGTTGGTGCCTGTGTCGCCATCCGGTACCGGAAATACATTCAGTGAATTGACGATTTGTTGGTTGGCTTTAAGCCATTGCAAGGCTGCTTCCACCAAAGTCTTCAATCCCTGCCCATCGAGTGCAGTAGTGGATTGTTGAAATTGACCCCTATCCAAGGTTGATAATTCGGTTTGATTCATAACGTTCCCTAATATACCATAGATGAGGATCAGTCCGGATTACTGATTCGCAAACTGCGAACATGTACATCCACGCGCGTCACAGGCACACCAATTGCTTTCTCAATGTGGAAACGGACGCTGTCAATCACGCTTTGGGCTACCGTTGTGATACGCAAGCCGTATTCGATGATCAGGAACAGGTCAATTTCAATACTTAAACCATCGTAGCTGATTTCAACCCCGCGCATGGGGTCCTTGACCAGTACGTTGGCAAGGTTGGAGGCAAGATTTTTGTGTGCCAGACCGACCACGCCATATGATTCAAGTGCCGATTGGGCGGCGATGGTGGCAATGGCACGCCGGGAAATATAGATGGTTCCGTTTGGATTGTATTTTTCCGTCATTTTGTGTACCCTTTGTATTAACAGCTATGCTTGTAAAAAGTTTCGGGTTGTGGTAGAATTCAACCTCGCGGCACCGGGAACAATCTTTGCCCGGTTGATGAAATACCGTTTTGAAAGGAATTTTTGGCGATGGCGAAATGTGACATGTGTGGAAAGACAACAACTTTTGGACACAACCGCAGCTTCTCGATGCGTGCAACCAACCGGATGTTTCGACCCAACCTGCAGCGGGTTTCGGTGTTCAAGGATGGGCGCAAGGTTAAGATGGTATTGTGCGCCAAGTGCATTCGGACGCTCGGCAAGTCCGCGTAAAGAATTCATTCTCTTCCAAAAATCACAAGAATTGCGGCTGATGCCGTGATTTTTGTTTAATGTATCGCTTGTTTTCATCAAAGTAATCTCACCGAAGGGTAGTCAGCGAAAACCATACATAAAGCCAGAAGGGGATCAATCCACCCACTGCCAGCAGAGCCAGCAAGCCGAGCAGGATATTTCCCCAGTTGACATGGATGGGTGCAGGCACTGGTTCTTCCATGCTATGCTGAACAGGTGATTCTACGGGGACTTCTACCGGGGAAGGGGGGGCTGGCGGGGTGGTTTGTGGTTTTTGCCTGGCACCTGCCGTGGAGGGCTGCATGGGAGGAATTTTGGCATCCAGTGGATCGGGTTGCTCGGTGAAATTGAGCAAGACACGCCCCAGTTGTTCTGCATTGCGATACCGGGCAGCTGGCTCCTTTGAAAGAACCTTCAGAACAATCTGCTCAATCACCGGGGGAATTTGCGGGACCAGGGTGGTGAGAGGTGCAGGAACACCCTCGCGGTGAAGGCGTGCCAATTCCGAGGCGTCCGTGGCATCAAATGGAAGTTTCCCTGTCAACATCTCATATAAGACAACACCAAGCGAGTACACATCCGAAGCCGGGGAGGGTGCCTGACCAGCTGCCTGCTCAGGCGAAAAATACAGGGGTGAACCCCAAACAACATGATGCTGCTCATCCGGTTGAATGGAAGCAAGCGCCCGGGCAATGCCAAAATCGGTCACTTTTAAACGACCATCCGGCGTAACGAGCATGTTGTGAGGTTTGACGTCGCAATGAACCAATCCGGCGCGGTGCGCATAGCCAATCCCTGCGCATGCCTGGATAATCAGGTCGATGGCTTCCTGGGTTTCAAGTCTGCCGCGTTGTTTCAGGATGGATTTCAGGTCGGTTCCGGGAACATATTCCAGGACGAGGAATAACCGGTTACGATCCAAGCCGAAATCATGCACAGTGACAATATTGGGGTGGGATAGATTGGCGGCGGATTGTGCTTCCTGGCGAAATCTTTCGCGGAATTCTTCACTGCGGGAATATGTTTCCCGCAGCAGCTTGATTGCCACCGGGCGTTCCAGCATCATATCGCGGGCGCGATAGACAACCGCCATGCCACCCGAACCAAGCGTTTGCAACAGTTCGTAGCGATTTCCCAATACAGGTTTACCGGGAGTGTTGCTATCCATTGAACGCGATTATATCATACCCACCTGGCAGCCTGATCGGATATAATCATCACAGGAGAATGTGATGACAGTCAACCGGCAGCCAGGTCGAAAGGAATCCCACAGTAAAAGGCGTTTGGAGATCAGTTTTATGGTTGTTCTGGCTGCCTTGCTGCTGGCGGGGTTGATTTGCGGTGGGGGAGCCATTGCACTCCATACTGTCAAGCCCACTGTTACGCCGATGGGCACATTGTCCACTGCAGTGGTCACCGTTGTGGCTGCACCCACCAATACACCCCTCCCTATTCCCGAGCTGATGTTTACCTCAACGCCAACGGTTGCACCTGTGGCGGGGGATGGCATTGGAATTGGCATGTACGTACAAATCCTGGGGACGGGCGGGGATGGGCTTCGGCTGCGGAGTGGTGCCGGGATGTCCTACGATCCCATCTTCCTGGGAATGGAAGCCGAAGTCTTTGAGGTGATGGATGGACCGCGCGAGGGGGACGGATATATGTGGTGGTTTCTCAAAGCACCTTACGATCCCAATCGCAAGGGCTGGGCTCGCTCGGACTACCTGAGCGTGGTGTCCACTTCTCAAAATCCTTGACGCCCAAATCATCCCATGATAAACTATGCACCTGTTCGGGGGCGTGGTGTAGCGGTCAAACATGCGGCCCTGTCAAGGCCGAGATCGCGGGTTCGAATCCCGTCGCTCCCGCCAAAGAAAAAGCTGCGCAAGCAGCTTTTTTTTATTTTCCTCAAAAATTCCATATTCGCCCCTGCACATTCCGTGTCCGGAAAGGTTACCTCCCCTTCTCCAGTCCTTAAGTGACTCTGGGTTCAAATCGTGCTATACTGATTACAACAGGCTAATTTACAAAGGAGGTAATGATGCCAAAATTTGAACGGAAAGTGGAAATTGATGCTCCAGTGGAAAAAGTGTGGGAGGTACTGATAGATCCCACGCGCTGGCAGGAATGGTTTCCGGGGATTGACAGTGTCACCAATGTTACATCCATCAATGCTGGCGGCACTTTTGAACTGACCAACGAAAACCGTCCTGGTCAAGGTTCCATTGTTGCTGTCCAGTCCTTGAAACGCCTGGAAATCATCACTCAAATTGGTGACGATAAGGATTCGCATGTATTTGAATTGCGACCAAGCGGTGGATTCCTGGGATTGAGCGCGGATGAGTGTGAAGTGGAATACACGCTGGATACCCTGGTTGGTGGTGGAATCCTCGGCAATTTCATCACGGGAGGCAATCCGCGGGATATGATTCGTGTAAAGAAAGCAATGCACGCTCTTCGCAAACTGGTGGAAAGCCTGTAACTTATTTCATTCCCCTGTTGACTTCCACGGGATGGATGAGGGAATTAATCCAGCGATCGGAAATTAACAACTTTCAAAAGGAGAAATATCATGGGTCTGTTTGCAACAATTGTGGTTGGTTTGGTGGCTGGGCTGCTGGCATCGTGGTTGATGAAAGCAAAAACTGGCGTGCTTGTGGATATCCTGCTGGGTATTGCGGGCAGCATCCTGGGGGGATGGATCTCCCAATTAATTACGGGGGTAAACATGGTCAGCAATGTCAACCTGACCAGTATTATTGTGGCTTTGCTTGGTTCCATCCTGGTGATTGCCATTTATCGTTTTATAAAGCGGGGACGCAAGTAGTCTGATTGTTGAATCCAAAACCTGCCGGGTGGATCATGGTGAGCACATACGATCCACCCGGTATTTTTTAGCCTGGATATCCCAAGTCGATTTAAAATCCCCGCAGGTACTGTGGCGGGACCGGGGGGGCTTGGCGAAGGGCGTGGGCGGCATGCAATGCCCAGGATGGATTCCGCA
>JAGVUS010000247.1 GCA_019136175.1 Chloroflexota bacterium
CATACAATGGTTTCTGCACCAGCCTGGATGGCGGTCTCAAATTCTCTGGCAAAAGCTGCGGGTGAGGGGGCTGCGGTGGTTGGATATTGTTTGGCTGATCCGAGGTATTGAAAGATGAGCTGGTCATCCAGATTGATGCCCGTCTCGTAGGTTTTTCCATCCAGATTGATGCCGATGGGCACCTGCCGGATGCCATATTTTGCCGCCAAGTCTATAGGCAGGCTGCTGTCGGTATCGGTAACAATGGCAAATTTTGTCATTGGATTTTCCTTTTCCTTATGGTTTGATTCAATGGCTTATTGACAGGGATAGGTGTACGCCTGGGTGGTTAATTTTGATTTATCAGCCGTTGCGACTGGGAAGATGTTTTACAAAGCAGCGCATCCGTTTATGCTGGCGGTGCTCGAAATATTTCCACATGTTCTGGACATGGTCGTTGTTTTCAAGGTTTAAATTGGTATCCACATATTTGATGCCATGCTTGATAAATGCTTTAAAAATGGGAAGCATGACCATGCTGTTCACACCCTTCCCCAGGTATTCGTCCCGGATGCCAATCAGGTACAGGTCAGCCCGGTCATTCTTTTTCAGGGCATGTAGGAAGTGAATAAAGCCAAATGGAAACAGATTACCCCTGGATTTTTGCAGGGCTTTGGAGAAGGATGGGAAGGTTATTCCAAATGCAACCACACGGTCATTTTCATCCAGAACAACCGGGATGAAATCAATGTTTGCAAAACCAAAATAAGAATCGATGTAACTTTTCACCTGTTCCGGACTGAGTGGAACCGTACCGTAAAGATGCCGGTAGGATTCTTCAATAACATCAAAAATTTGGGGGGCAATTTTTAATAATTCTTTTTTTGTCCCGATGAACATTCTAAGATGATTTCGCCTGGCAACAATTTCGGCGGCTTTTTCAACCTTGTCCATGTTTTCATCGGAAAAGAATATCTCGTATTCAAGCCAATCGATGTCTTTGCCGTATCCCAATTCTTCAATTCGTCTTTGGTAATAGGGATAGTTATAATTTGTGGCAAGGGTGGAAATATCGTTGAACCCTTCAATTAACATTCCCTCACGGTCCAGGTCCGTGAAGCCGAGCGGACCGTGAACGCCGTTCATTCCCAATTCAATTGCCCATTCCTCAACTCGACTGATCAGCGCTTTGACAACTTCCGGATCATCAATAAAGTCCAACCAGCCAAAACGGAGGTATTTATCGCCCCATTTATGTTCGTGCTTGGGTACATGAATGGCAGCCACGCGTCCAACAATCCGCCCATTTTGATATGCCAGCCAATATCTGGCTTTGGCATCTGCAAAGGCTGGATTTTTATCCACCCGAAGCGTGTTCATCTCATCCGCATATAAACTTGGAACATAATACGGATTGTCTTTATACAGGGTCAGCGGATAACGGACAAACTTCTTCAAATCACGAATTGTTCTGACTTCTCGAATTTCCACAGACATAAGTACAATCCTGATAATAGAGGAATGCACCTATTATATCCATTTAATTCAAGTTCCTTGGTCAGAATTGATTATTCCATTTGAGAATCCTGCCTGGTTTTTGGCATCCAGAAGAGCATGAACAATGCGGCAACCAGCGCCAGTGTACCTCCAAAGAAAAACGGTGCTGAAGGTCCCCAGCCACTCCATGATCCCACGCCCTGCCACAGGATGCCGGCAATCAGGGAAGAGGGAAATGCAAGCAACCCGATGACCGCATTATAAGTGCCATAAGCAGTTCCGCGCAAATGATCCGGTACCAGGTCTGCCACCATGGCATTGGCGGATCCGTAGGCAAGTCCATAATACAAGCCATAGGCTGCGTACAATAACCAGACCTGCCAGGCGGATTTTGCCAGTGCAAATCCAAAGTAAATGAGGGCATAAATTAACCATCCGCCGATAATCAATCGGCGTCGTCCAATCCGGTCCGAAAGGGAACCAGCCGGGGTTGAAACCAGGGTGTAGATCAGGTTAAAAATTGCCAGCATGATCAGGATCCCGGTCACCGAAACGCCCAGGTTTTGTGCCCGCAATACCAGGAATGCATCCGCAGAATTGCCCAGGGTGAAAATGCCCACAATAACCAGGAAAACGATGAAGGGTTTACCCATGCTGCGCAGGGAAATTTTGGGTGCAGCGCGCTTTCCTGTAACTGCCACATCCCGGGCACCAATCACAAGGGACAGGACTGCCAGGAAGGCAGGTACAAGGCTGATCAAGACAATCACCTGGAAGGTGGACCTGGATAGGGCAAGTTGATTCTTTTGAGCCAGCCAGACCACCAATGCTGCTACCAGAATGCCAATCAACGC
>JAGVUS010000392.1 GCA_019136175.1 Chloroflexota bacterium
TGATGGTAGCCTTTACAATGTTGTTGTTTTCCATTTTTGCCAGTGCCTTGTGAGCAGGGTTGGGACTGGCGTTGCGGGAGGAAACAAGCAAGGGTGAAAACCAATTGTAAAATTGCCTGGGGCGTTTTTGGAAGGCAGACAAGGAGGCAACCTCCATTGGGTCCTGATGAGACCAGATGCCCGTACCGGGTGACCGAAAATCTGGAATACCGGAGGAAGTTGAGACCCCCGCGCCTGTAAACACAACCACATGATGGGCGCGTTGAATTAATTCACCCGCCAGTTGGCAGCTTTCATCCAATCCCAAGGATGCAAACATGGTTAAGACTTGACAAGGCGTTCAGCAACCTGTTCTGCGAGCCGCATGAATTGTTGGGTTGCAAGGCTGTCCTGTTGGATCAAAGTGAATGGGACAAATCTTGTGGCTGCCTGGAATGCCTGCTCTGGAGCAGGTGGAATGACAATTGTTAATGGCATCCCCAATGTTTCCTGGACTTGCACGGCATTCATTTGTATATCCGATCGGACACGGTTGATGATCGTCAGGTTCAATAATTTTGCCTTGCCAAAACCATAATTACCAAGATCATTGATGAGCAGCCTGGCGCGCTGGATGGATGTTGGTTGCCCTTCCGTGACCAGGAAAACCTCATTGCATAACTTTAAAACCAGGTCCATTCCCGGCATGGAGGTTGTGCCGATATCAAGGAAAATGTATTGTGATAGCGTGACCAGATGCTGTAACACCAGTTCCATCTGGGGGAGAGAGGTTGTGGTTTCGGCATCGGACAGTTTTGCTGATGCAAGAAGGAGGCGAATGCCGTACTGCGTACGAACCAGGTGGTTATCAACAGTTGTGGATGTAATTTCGGCTGGTTTCAGGCGCAGGAGATTTGCCAGCCCCTGGGATTCTGTCAATCCCAGTTCCACGCCCCATGTTCCCTGTCCTGGTTTCAACTCAGCTGCAACCACATCTTTTTTGGTCCGCCTGGCGAATGCAATAGCCAGGTTCAATGCCAGAGTGGATGCGCCAACCCCACCCTTGGCAGCCAGGATTCCCACCATGTGACCGCGTTCCACGCTGGCAGGAGCCCTGGATTTTGCCCGGCTGAGAAGCGAACGAATATGCGCTTGTAATTCGGCTGGGTGGACGGGCTTGGTCAGATAATCATCGGCACCCGACTCATACCCTGTCACCTTATCCTCCACCTGGCTTTTTGCTGTAAACATCAGGATGGGGATGTTCGATGTGTCGGGTTGTTTGCGTAGTTGGCGGGCAACCTCATAACCATCCATGTCTGGCATCATGACATCAAGAATAATCAGGTCCGGCAATTCGGTTCGAGCCATACCAAGTGTCTGGTTGCCATTGGATGCTGTCACAATCTGGTAGCCTTGGCGTTGCAACATCAGGCTGACAAGACGCAGCGTTTCCGGGTCATCATCTGCGATGAGTATCTTATCGACCATTTTTGGTGACCTCAAATATGATGAAATATTAGATGATTCAGTCTAGCATAATTATCGGGGATAAGCAAGCCAGATTTGGAGAAATAATTAAATGCGGGTAAACAAATTTCAATAACGGTATAATCATTACGTGGACATGCAATCTCTGAATGATATTTTGAAGAATTTATGTTTGCTTGATATCCGAAAGCCAGTCATCCTTGGGTTTTCCGGGGGTCCGGATTCCATGGCGCTGGCAGATGCATTGGATTTCCTGAAATTTCCTTTCCATGCTGTTCATGTAAATCATCGGCTACGACCCGAAGCGGATGATGAAGAGGTGCTTGTAAGAGAAATTGCCCGACAACGGGGTTGGAGCCTGTCTGTTGAGGTGGTGGATTGCGATTCCTTTGCACGAACAAGTCATCGATCCGTTGAAGATGCTGCACGGCAACTGCGGTACCGGGCATTATTCGCCACGGCGGAAGTCCACGAGGCGCAAGCAGTCATTACAGCCCACCATGCCGATGACCAGGCGGAGACTATATTAATGCATATCCTTCGAGGTAGTGGATTGAGTGGAATCACGGGGATGCATTATCGTTCCTTGCCAAACGCGTGGTCGAACACAATCCCGTTGGTTCGCCCGATGTTGGATGTATGGAGAACTGATATTTTGGCATATTGTGAAAAAAGGGGATTGGTCACAGTACACGATTCCAGTAATCAGGATGTGGGTTACCTCAGAAATCGAATTCGATGGGAGCTTCTGCCCACCCTGGAATCGTACAATCCGAAGGTGAAACAACACTTGGTGTCGCTGGCTAAAATTTTGCATGATGATGACCAATTACTTGGTTTGCTGGCTGATGAAGCAT
>JAGVUS010000234.1 GCA_019136175.1 Chloroflexota bacterium
CGGCTCACACCGCGTTATCCCGGATTATGTTTCGGTAGGTGCAAGTAAAGCCGCGTTGGAATCACTGACCCGCTATCTTGCCGTGGAACTTGCACCTCGCCATATCCGTGTCAATGCAGTATCTCCTGGCATTGTTGAAACGGACGCACTGAAACACTTTGCCATACTGCAAAATCCTGAGGTGATCACCCGCGCGGTAGAGAACACCCCAGCCGGACGATTGGTCACACTGCAGGATGTTGCCAACGTGGTGGCTTTCCTGTGCAGTCCTGAAGCTGAGATGATCTGTGGGCAGGTCATCATTGTGGATGGTGGCTATACCCTCATCATGCCAAGTTAACCCAATTCCATTAAAATCGCCCTACATGGCGAACCTTCAGAATCGATCAATTTTAATGGAAGACAACAAAGCATATAATTGCCTGGAGTTATTTTATTTAAGTAAACGCCTTCCAATAGAATCAAGTGAGCCTTAAGGAAGATCTCATGGGGTTCCCTGGAATTATTAAAGGGAGCTACGGATAAATAATCCACACCCACCAGCTTAACACCCATATCCACAAGATATTGGGCTCCATCTGGCGATATCCCCACAAAATCAGTTTGGAATTCAGGTGCAAGCTTCCACCGCTCCTGATTGCTTGTTTTAAACAATACCCTTTCCGTGCCAGCTGCCAAACCTGCTTTTCGAATTACTTCAGCAGTAATCAGACTGACATCAGAAGGTATCTCCAATACCACTGCATCGCCAACCAAAATGTGCAAATCCAAATTCTGTACCCGTTCCCCATCGCGCAGAAAATGGAGTGGTGCATCCACGTGGGTTCCAATATGAACTCCGCAGGAAATCCTGGAGATGTTGACCCCCGCTCCTGCTTCCATGCTGGATACCCTTTCAACAACAACCGGCGGATCACCAGGCCAGACCGGCATATTGGGTGAAATGGGATAACTGATGTCGTGGATTTTCATTTTGTTCACTCTTCACTCCAATTGGAAGCAGAAAAAACAGTATCAAGAAATGTGATACGCTCATCCGGTGTCATCCACCGGGGTTGGGCATAATCCGTCATTTTGGTCGTTAACAAATCGACTCCCAAGTAGGAACCATTATAAAAGATATGCCTATCAAGAAATGCATCTCGATTACCGGGCATCATCTGATCAAAAAATAAATTACCCAACCCATAGTGGACAAATACATCACCAACAAAAGTCATTGCTTGTGGGAAATGCGATTGACTTCCACTGACAATGACAGCCCCGGCAGAAGCCATATCCAGCATATCCACACGCTGGGCAGACGTTGGTCGATAATCCTCCACTTCATAATGTTGGAAGGTAACAATTGGCAGGTATCCTTCTGATAATAACAACCGGATCTGGTCTTTCATCCATTGCATGTCACACTTCAGCGCACCCGGTGACGATTCTGTTGACCAATCAATTTCTGGTCCTGCAACATTACAACCGATAAATGCAATCCGGTTCCCGTGATGTTCCAATCTAAGGGGTTGCATTGCCTCATTCAAGTTTCTTCCCCCTCCATAATATTGCATCCCCTCATTTTGATACATCTCCAACGTATCAAGCAGTGCCTCCGGTCCCCAATCCCTCAAGTGATTGCCGGTTAATTCTATAACGTCAGTTCCAATCAATTGCAATAATTCAAAATAAGCGGGATTGCTGCAAAAACGCATTTCAGAACGAACCGGGATGGCAGGGGGACATTGCTCATTAAAGGACACCTCATTACTGATGTGAAGGATGTCCGCCTCCCGCAGCGTTTGACCAATAATTTCTGCTGGATAATTTACCCCCTTCACCTCCATACGCGCTGCAGTCGTTCTCACCAAAGCAGTTGTACCTGTCAGCATGACGGTAGTCATTTTACTGGGATCGCGGTTGGTTAACGGAAATTGCGGCATTTCCACAAAACCGGGTTCTGTCTGCACAAACAATCCAAACCGAAGGGCTAGAGGATAGGAGCCCGCGTCAAAAGATGAGTCATACGGTGAGATATCATCCACCTTCAACACCTTCCATTTGGGGGTTAATTCATCAAACGGCACAATTGCCAGGGATGGGGTGTTATTCCACGCGGCTTCAAGCAAGGCAGCAGATGCAATATGATGAACAGCTTCCTCCCCAGGGTTGCCCCATGAACTCACAAATACAAGATATGTGGATTCGTCCATCCATAATGAAAAACCCGAAAACAATCCGGTGGCTTCGCCTTTCCAGATTTGCATGATTTGTTCCAACGCGATCTCATCCACCAGTGTTGGGAACGGAGCAACAAGTGCATAGATCCATGTCGTGGAT
>JAGVUS010000001.1 GCA_019136175.1 Chloroflexota bacterium
CAATCATGCGTACTCCCCGGTGCCAGTATTCTTCCAGCTCCGCCGGGTTGCTGATGCCTTCCGCGCCTTCGATGAGCATGACCATGCCGGTGGGGTGGGGCAGAGAGGGCGTGTTGGTTTGCTCCCAGGTGTTCAACACCCGGTGTAATTCCCGCTTGTGGCGCACTGGTGCAAACAATTCCGGGGATTGGTCCCAAAGCCGTTCATAGGCATCAATTTGATCATGGGTGAGTTTCCGGAAGGTGGAGAAATCCGGGTAGCTCAGTGGTTCCCATGCAGGTGTATTTTGATCCCGGGGGGAGAGAAACAGGGTGCTGAAAATGATTCGCACCTGTCCTTGTTGATACTCCGCCGCGCCGAGCAGGGTTTGACCATTCCACTGGGGAATGGAAGTGGTGGATTCCAACCGGCGGGTTTCCTCCACAGAACGCCGGTAATCACGCCCAAAATTGAGCATGTTATAGGAAAAATCTTCGTGGGAATCGATCAGATAGGGCATCGGGATTAAAAGAGCGCACCACCTGGTGCGCTCTTTACCTGACTAAAAATTATCCTTCTTCGGGGGTGTCTTCGGGCTTGTCCGCTCCCCCGCGGGCTTCCTGTAACAGGTCTTCAATGGATTGGAAATCGATATCGGCATATGCCTGGGATTCCACCCGGCGCAGGCTGAGACCGATGCGGTGGTTTTCAGTGTCAATCTTGATCACGCGCAGGGTTACCACGTCGCCTTCCTTGAGGACTTCCTTCGGGTGCTCAATGCGCTTTTCGCTGATTTCGGAGATATGGATCAAACCTTCCATATCATCTGCAATCCGGGCAAATGCGCCAAACTTGGTCAGGCGGGTGATAGTGCCTTCCACAAGTTGACCCACCTGGAATTGCGCTGAGCGATGGATCCAGGGATCTTCCTGGAGCTGGCGGATGGAAAGACCAATGCGCTTTTTCTCGCGGTCCACACTGATTACCTTGACTTTAACTTCCTGCCCAACTTTCAGAACCTCACCAGGATGTTGAATGCGATCCCAGGAGATTTCGGAAAGGTGAACCAAGCCATCAGCGCCAGAGATATTGACGAATGCACCAAAATCTGCCAGGCTAGTGACGCGCCCGGTGCGGACTTCGCCTTCCTGAAGTTCATCAATCACACGTTCCTTGAGGGATTCACGGGTTTCGGTGCTGGCAGCTCGTTCGGAAAGGATCAGGCGGCGGCGCTCGCGGTCAACCTCGATGATGGCAACATCAATTTCTTCGCCAATCATCTGGCTCCAGAGCTGTTCAGGAGTATCTCCCGTCAGGCGGGAGCGGCGAGTCAGGCTGATCTGCGAGGCAGGGACAAATCCCCGTAATCCACCGACTGGAACAATCAAGCCACCCTTGTTGTACCCAATGATGGTGCTGTGGGTGGAAACGCGGTTTTGCTGCATTTCCTCCACCTGCTTCCAGCTCACTTCTTCGCGGGCGCGGATGTAGGAGAGGACAACGTTGCCGTTTTGATCTTCGGGATCAAGCACGTAGACGGGAATCTCCTGCCCAACCACAAGCCCTGAAAGTTCCTCCGGGGGGATCAACTCATACTCTTTGCCGCTGATCACACCTTCTGACTTGGTGCCAACACTGACCAGGATTTGACCCGGTGTGATGCTGGCAATAACACCCGTGCGGATTTCGCCAGCGCGGGGGAACTCGATGTTGATGCCTTCCTGTTCCAGCAAGGAAGCCATATTGTTATTCTCTGTCGATTGGTTCTCGGGCGTAACCCCCTGCTCGAGTTGGGCTTCATGTTCGTCCATAAAATCTAATACTCCGATGAAAATGATAGATTGTTATTATAAGCTTGAAAACAGTTCTTGACAACCCTTATTAACCCATTGAATTTCCAAAAAATCAAGGTTCCCAGGCAAAATGCATCAGGCTGTGGAGATATGGCTGTCCGTTTACATAGACGATTCCAATCCACCAGTAGTGCCAGTCCAGTTCCATTTCTGGTGGACCAGCCTGGTAGATGCTGAGGTGATTCAGGTTCTGCAGGGAGGCTGGCCAGCGATATGAATAATTGGTGTCAAACCCGGTGGGATTGCACTCAAAAGCCCCGCCAGATTCCAGGGTGCTGGAGAGGGTTGGATGGACAATTTCCATATACGTTCCCGAAGTTTCCAGTCCGCTGCCGGGGTGCACACCCCAAAGAATTGGAACGGTACCCGTAAACAATTGACTGGTTTGATCGGGCGGGAATACCACTGCCGTAGAGCCATTGAAAAACTGGATTTGCAGACCATGCCAGGGGCTGACAATGGATGAAAGGAGCGCGCCATCCTGGGTGGCAAC
>JAGVUS010000096.1 GCA_019136175.1 Chloroflexota bacterium
TCCAGGTGGGAGGTCACTTCATCCGGATCTTCACTAGCCAGCATCAGCAATAATGCATTGATGATGGTCATTGGCACAACCAGGGAGTGAAATTCAGAGACCGGTCCACGCCTGGCAGCCAGGACTACCTCTGCTTGATTGCCAATCATGGAACCCAGGGTATCAGTCAGCATGATGACTGGACAATGAACTTCGTTGGCATAATCCAGAACAAACTGCAGTGTGGGGGAAACATCAAAGAAGCAAATGACAAACAGCAGATCCTGGTCGTTCATCAAGATGAGCGGTTCCAGGATTTCCCGACCAGCAGTTGTCAACGTCACCACCTGGCGTCCAAACCGCCCCAGCCGAATCTCCATCAAGTCAACCAGTGATATGGAAGGACCAACACCATAGACAAATACTTTTTTTCGGGTACGAAGCAACTCCGTGGCTTGTTCCAAAGACTCCCGGTCCACTGTTGATAGGGCTTGCGTCATGTAATCCATTTCCGAAATCACAAGCCGCTCGAAGAAATCACCAGATTCACGCAATTCCTCCAACCTGCCCCGCAGCCGGACTGAATGGGTCACCCGGCTGCGAAACGCACGTTGCAATATTTCCCGCATGGCAGGATAACTGGCAAAACCAAGCGTTCGGGCAAAGCGCACCAGGGTCGCCTCACTGAGATCCAAACGCGCCGCCAATTCTCCAGCAGAAAGAAATGCGCATTCATCCTGATTTTTGCGGATATAATCCGCTATCCGTTTCTCACTCTTTGTCAGATCGTTGTAGCGCTTTGATATGATTTGAGGGAAATCCTCACCCGGGAAGTCGCCGTCCTCGGTCATGGCATCCTCACTATTGATTTGTTCTCATTTTGGAATTTTACAATTATTTATTTTGTGAAATATTTCTTACATTTGCAACAGTATACAGCACGCATATCTTTTTTGCAAGTAAAATTTCATTGCATCATTAAATACATGACAAATGTCACCCCAACCCGCCCAGTTCCAGGAGTTGCCGTGCCTGTCTGGATGCCCAAACACACCCGCCCGTTGTGTCCACCACCAGGTCGCAGGTCATCATTTGCGGTATATATACAGATTCTGCCATCAGGAACTGCTCACGGAAATACCGGTTACAAAAGTATTCCCGGTCATATTTCTTGCGATAATCCATATCCCGTTTCCATTTGCGTTTCATGCGGACAGCATCATCTGTCAGGTACACAACCTTGATGGCAACATGCCCGGCAACCTCTGCCAACAAAAAAGGGAAATTTCCTTCAAGAAAGATGATATCTGCGGGATCAACTTCCAATGGAGCCGAACCAGGTTTTACATGACCTTCCAGGTCGTGACTGGATGTGGCTGAAACAAAATCGTAGCGCGGTGTGGATACTTTCCTGCCCATCCGAAGCTGCTCCAGGCAGGTGAGAAACAGATTGAAATGCAGCGCCTCCCTGCCCAACGAATCGATCCCTTGTTGCTCGCGATACTCACGATCAGTCAGGAAATGATCCATTTCAAGGGTGGTGACTGTTTGACCTGCTTCAATCAATTTTTCATGCAGGCGGGCAACGATCTCTGTCTTTCCAGCCGCTGTCGGTCCGGCAATTCCCACCAGGATGGGCTTGCCATGAATCCGCGCAAGGCTCAAAACACAATCCATGAAATATTCGTCCACATCCCGATTGGCTTCCTTGAACGCTTTATAACCAATTGCCTGTTCCCGATCAAACCTGCGCTGACGTGGTTCAAAGCAGCGCAATGGGGCTCCACCCAGGTAAGACTGGACTGAATCGGTAAAATAGGTGGTGCGGTGGAAGAACAAAAATCCCCGGATGTCAAAATAAAAATGTCTGCACACCCACTCCACCGGGTAGAATCCACTGACCAGACCCGCAAAAATCATCCATGTGAATTTCACAATGGTTGGGTCCAATACAAGCCGGTTGCCATCCCTTGGTTTCAGCTGGATGGATTCAAAAAAATCCCTCTGATTGACCTTTTGTTCAATCTCATTTTGGGATTCCAAAACAACGGAATCCCAGCCATTCCCTGGTGTCATCGCCTCAAGGGCATAACGAAACTCATACAACTCCAATTCAGATACGCCAGGGTTGACGATTGCCAGTTTTTCATACAGTGAGCGGGAAAACTCGATTTTGTCATCCAGAATATTGTTCCAGTTCATGGTTTGCCTCTTTCAAGCACCGTATTTGGCAACCCTGCCTGCATTGGCGAGAGCAATCGGCATGACGTGCTGGGCGGGAAGGATTCCCAAGCTCCCTCTGCGGCAGGCTGTTTCACCAAATTCCGGAATG
>JAGVUS010000323.1 GCA_019136175.1 Chloroflexota bacterium
TTCCGGGGATCCAGTGCGGTCAGGCTGTTGGGAGTGGTTTGGGTGGACATGGCGGAAATTTTCTCTGTCTTTAGTATAACCGAACCAGAGGCTGCAGTGTCCAGGGATGGCGCTTCAGCGCCATCCCTGGAATTGAGTGATTGGGTGTATTAAGGTTCAAGGTGTAACCAGCGGGTTGATTGGTTAATCATCATCATCATCGTCGTCCCAGTCATCATCGTTGTCATCATCGCCGCCATTGTCATCATTCATGTCATCATCCATGTCCACTTCAATTTCCCGGGCAAGGTAGCTGCCATCTGCCTGCAGGGTGGCGTGAACCTTGACGTAGCTGCCAACCTGCGGATTGTCCTTGACTTCAGCGTTGGCGGCAAGGGTGACGGTGCGACCGCCGATCATCCAGATGCTGCCGTTGATGGATTCCACGGTTCCGTAGAATTCAATTTCACCACTGCGATTGTCGTCTCCCTGGCGATTATCATCATCGATTTCAATTTCCCGGGCAAGGTAGCTGCCGTCCGCCTGGGGGGTTGCATGGACTTTGACATAACTGCCAACCTGCGGGTTGTTCTTGATTTCGGTGGTTGAGACTGTAACAACCTTTCGTCCGCCAATCATCCAGGTATTGCCACTGATGGATTCAACGGTGCCGTAAAACTCGACTTCGGTGCCGGGTGTGGTGGTGCCTGAGGGACCATCCTCAAGCGTGATCTTCCTTGCCGTCAGGATGCCGTTGCTGAGGGTGCCTTCCACTTCCACAAAGCTGCCAACAATGATGCCGGTTTCTGTGAAGGTGTTTGCATTCACCACCACGGTGGTATCCTTGACCAGCCAGGTGCCGGACTCGATGGATTGGACTGTCCCGTAGAATTTGAATTCCGGGCTGGCAGAAGCAGAATCGTCCAATTTCACCAGGGTTGCATAGCGGGTGCCGTCCGGCAGAACAACAGCCTTGACTTCCACGAAGCTGCCCGGTTGAACGGTTCCCTGGACAATGGTTTGCGCATCCAGGCGGAAGGTGATGCCGCTCAGGGTCAGGCTGGCAGCATCCATCTGCTCCACGGTGCCTTTGAATTCAGCGTCTTCCAGCCGGACATTGGATGCACTGCTGGCTTCCGAATGGGGGGTGAATTGAGCGGAAGCAGAACCGGGACGGAAGGAATTGGCAAATGCCGCTCCGGCAATGACTGCCAGGACAAGCAATCCGGCAAAAATCAAAATACGTGCTTTGGTAAAGATGGGTTGGTTCATTTCAAATCTCCTGTATGGAAGTTATTATTGTGTATTACTTTCAATATAGTCGTATTAATACCCAAAAGGTTACGGGTGATCATAACCGATTTTGGTATTCCATTCCAATTAGAGTGCGAATAGGCGTGCCTGCCCGTTGGGGTGGGAATCATGCTATAATCTCTTTATCTGTTCTCATCATTTCAAGGAGTTATAAAATGGAATACACCCCCACCCCTTATCCAACACAGCCAAACCGATCCTGGGCAGCCATCACGTCGCTGGTTTTGGGCATCCTTAACCTGTGCGGCTGGATTATTCCGATTTGCGGCGGTTTATTTGGCGTTCTGGGCGTCATTTTCGGCATCCTGGGGCTTAAAAGCACCCAGCGCGGGCTGGCAATTGCCGGTATTGTTCTTTCCGCCCTGACACTTCTCCTGACGATTATTCTGACCATTGCCGGCATCTCGCTTGCCTCACTTGGGATTGATTTGTCCAACTTTGATCCCAACCAGTGGCTTCCGCAGTACTGAATCGGGCACTGCTCCCGAATTCAAAGGCTCCCAATTCGGGAGCCTTTTTGATTGCCACTGGCGCTCAAACGCGCTACAATCCAGGTATGAACTGGGACATGCTGGGTCACGAATGGGCAGTGCAGATGCTGCAGCAGCATATCCAGCGGGGTGAGGTGCGCCATGCCTACCTGTTTGTGGGTCCGCCCGCGGTTGGCAGGCGGACGCTTGCGCTGCGGTTTGCCCGGGCATTGAACTGCCTGCAGCCTCCC
This sequence comes from Chloroflexota bacterium, assembly GCA_019136175.1. Classification (GTDB taxonomy): domain Bacteria; phylum Chloroflexota; class Anaerolineae; order Anaerolineales; family Anaerolineaceae; genus CALMHE01. Next base: position 2,015 of record JAGVUS010000323.1, read on the forward strand.
TCTCCTGGTGATGATTGTGGTGTCTGCCGTATCTGCCGCCAGTTGAGCCGGATGGAGCATGCCGACCTGACGGTCATCCAATCGGAACGGGAAGGCGCCGCGCTGGATGTGGATACCATCCGTTCCCTGCAATACAATCTGTCCCTGATGCCGTACGAAGCGAAGTACCGCATTGCCTTGATGCTGCGCATGCATGAAGCCACCGAGAGTGCCCAGAATGCCCTGCTGAAAACACTGGAGGAGGCACCGCCGCGCGTGGTCCTGCTCCTCACTGCCAATTCCGCCGAGGATGTG
>JAGVUS010000311.1 GCA_019136175.1 Chloroflexota bacterium
CGGCGCTCCTGCAATCGGCGGGTTAAGGGATTGTAAAGGTTGGGTTAAGAATTCCCTGCAGCCGGTTGTATAATGAACGCATCCCCACTGGAAGGAACCAATGCGATGAACGCCATATCCTTGCGCCCTGCCCGCCCGGAAAGCGATTTTTCCCGGCTTGCTGCCTGGTTCACCATCCTGGAAGGTGAAACCAACACGGAGGAGAGTTTAACCAGGTATTTCGAACGCGACCGCGACCGGATCCTGCGGGTGATGGTTGCCGAAGAGTCCGCAGGAACTCCGCTGGGGTTTTCCTGGCTGGAGCGCAGCCGGGCAAACCCCGACCGGGCGGTGCTTTCCCTTTACGTCCTGCCGGAACACCGCCGCCAGGGGATTGGCAGCCGCCTGTATGCCGACCTGGAGCAGGCTGCCCGGGAATTGGTGGCTGACCGCCTGCGGGTGAGCATTTGGGATAACGCCCCCGCCGACCGGGGGTTTGCCGAACGGCGCGGCTTTGCCGAGCATATCCACAGCATGGCTTTCTCCCTCGACCTGGCGACCTTTGATGACCGCCCTTACGATGCCATCATCGAGCGGCTGAAGGCGGAGGGGTTCCACTTCACCAGCATGGAGGAGCTTGGCAACACCGAGGAGGCGCAGCGCAGGCTGTATATTCTCAACGATACGGCAGCCGCCTCCACGCTTGGCTCGGACGGCGAGCACCCTTGGGAATCATTTGAAGATTTCCAGCAGCACGTCTGCCAGACGGACTGGTACAAGCCCGGCGGGCAGTTTGTTGCCATTGATACCGCCACTGGCAACTGGGCGGCGATGAGCGCCATCACCCGGCTGGAGGGCAACGATTATGCCTACAACCTCTTCACCGGCGTGGATTTTCCCTACCGCGGGCGCAAGCTGGCGCAGGCGGTCAAGGTGCATGCCCTGCGCTATGCCCGGGACGTGCTGAAGGCGACCTCCGTCCACACCAACCACAACTCGAAGAATCCGCCCATCCTGGCGATTGACCGCAAGCTGGGCTATGTGCAGATCCCCGGGCTGTACGTGATGGAGAAAGCCCTGTAAGCCTGTCCTTGCGGGGCGGCGTGACAATCTGTTTTTTGTAGTAGGGGCGAAGCATCCGGCATGATACGTGTTGGTTAACGGGTTCTGCCGTTTCCGGATGCTTCGCCCCCACGCGTCGACCGCAATCCCCGTTTTTTGTAGGGGCAGGTCTATGCGCGGAGAGGGCAAGGTCAACCCATGCACAGACCTGCCCCTACGCGCCGACCCAATCCCCGTGTCATTGCGGCGCACATATTCCCTCTTGACACGGGCTGCTGCCGTGATACAATATAAACAATGATACAATCATACAATAAATCAATGATACACAACAGGAGGAGGATGGTTTGAACCGCCTGACCGGCAAGTACAATAAATCAATGATACACAACAGGAGGAGGATGGTTTGAACCGCCTGACCGGCAAGATCCACCTCGATTTTCATTCCGGCGAGCCGCTCTACCTCCAGATTGCCCGCCAGGTGCAGCTGCTGGTGCTGGGCGGCGAACTCGCCCTGGGCGACCAGCTCCCCACCGTGCGCGAGCTGGCAACCGAGCTGCGCATCAACTTCAACACGGTCAGCCGCGCCTACCGCCTGCTCCACGAGGACCGGCTGATCTCCACCCAGCGCGGGCGCGGCACCTACATCTGGGAACAGCCAACCGAAGAATCCCTCCATCAATTGCGGAAAATCAGCCTGGAGGAACTCTCCCGGGACTACCTGGTGCAAGTCACCCGCCTGGGCTGCACCCCTGCGGAAGCCCTGGACGAACTGAACCGTATTCTATCCACCGGCGATCTGACGGACACCCCCGAAGACGACGGAATTTCATTTGACTCGTGAGGTAACCATGCAACCCAAATCCAAGAATCAACCCCAATCGCAGGCGCAATCCCGGCTGGCAGGACGCGAGGGCTTCACCCAGCCAGACTACCACATCAGCGGGCTGGCAGGTGCGCTGTCCATGCTCTTCTTCATCGCCGCCATTGCCGGGTCGATCATCATGGATCAAAACGGCATCCCCGACGGCACAATCTTCGTTTTTTTCATCCCGATGGTGCTGCTGTCGGTCTATTTCCTGTTTGCGCTGAAGGTGGCAAAACAATGGGAGAAGGCGGTGGTGCTGCGGCTGGGCAGGTTCCGCTCCCTCAAGGGTCCCGGCTTGTTCTGGGTGATTCCAATCATTGACACCACGCCGATCTGGATTGACCACCGTGTGATGGTTTCGCCGTTCAATGCCGAAAAGACGCTCACCAAGGACACCGTGCCGGTGGACGTGGATGCGGTGCTTTTCTGGGTGGTGTGGGATGCCGAGAAAGCCGCCCTGGAGGTGGAGGATTACAAGGCTGCCATCACCTGGGCGGCACAGACGGCGCTGCGCGAGGTGATCGGGCAGATGCCGCTGGCGGATATCCTGGTGGGGCGCGCCAAGATGGATGCCGAACTGCAGAAGATCATTGATGAACGCACCACGCCCTGGGGCATTTCGGTGCAATCGGTGGAAATCCGCGATGTGATCATCCCGCAGGCGCTGGAGGATGCCATGTCCCGCCAGGCGCAGGCGGAGCGGGAACGCCAGGCGCGCGTCATCCTGGGCGAATCCGAAAAGCAGATTGCCCACAGCTTTGCCGAGGCTTCCAGGGCATACATCAACAACCCCACGGCGCTGCACCTGCGGGCGATGAATATGCTCTTTGAGGGCTTGAAGGAAAAAGGCGCCATGGTGATTGTGCCATCCAGTGCGGTGGATACGATGAACCTGGGCGGCTTGAGCGGGATGATTTCGATGGCGCAGAACGCCCAGCGCGACCTGGACACGCCTGCCGCCCCGCCCGATGCGCCGGTGGAAGGGTAAAGCAATCCCCATGTCATTGCGAGGCGCAGCCGAAGCAATCCCACCCCCCATGTCATTGCGAGGAGGCGTCCTGTGCCGACGAAGCAATCTGGTGATGCAAAAGAGGGATTGCCACGCCCCCTGCGGGGGCTCGCAATGACAAAGTACCCCATGTCATTGCGAGGAGGCGTACTGTGCCGACGAAGCAATCTCAAACACAGGGATGGATACTACCAATCCTCAGCCAGGTCTTTCCAATCAGGATTTATACTGGCAACCAATTCTTCCTTTTTTTGTCTTGACCCTGCCTTGATTTGTTTCTCCCGGGAAATGGCAGCATGAATATCCGTGCTACACTCAAAATACACCAGCCTGTTGACCTTGTATCGCCTGGTAAAAGCACTCCCAAGACCAGATTTATGTTCACCCACCCTGCGTTTCAAGTCACTGGTTACACCCGTATAGAGAACCGTATTCGACCTATTTGTCATGATATACACACAATAACAATGATCATTCATTTGTCATTTCCAAAAGAGTTGTTATGATGAGTATATCTTTTTAATCACGTTACGGTATTTTTAATTCCTGCTGAACAGTCCCCTCTGTATTTAACTTGAAGGGAAAAACCCTGCCCCGGCAGGCATGATAACGGGCTGAACGCCCGGGAAAGGAACCAGGATGGATATCATCCAGCAGTACCTCCCCTATCTCATCCCATTGATCGTCATCCAGCTCGGCTTGCTGGTCTTTGCCCTGCTGGACCTGCTCAAGCGGTGAGCGCACCCGCGGTCCCAAGTGGATGTGGATAATCATCATCATCTTTGTCAATATATTCGGTCCCGTTGCCTATCTCCTGTTCGGCAGGGAGGAATCATGAGTGCCATCCGCATCGAGAACCTCGTCAAGTCGTTTGGCTCCTTCCGGGCTCTGGACGGGCTGACGCTGGCGGTGGAGCCGGGTGCGGTGTTTGGCTTCCTGGGTCCCAACGGCGCCGGGAAGACCACCACCCTGCGCATCCTCACCGGGCTGGCACATGCCAGCAGCGGGCAGGCATGGCTCGATGGGCTGGAAGTGGGCAAATCCGCCGGGATCAACGCCCGCTTTGGCTACCTGCCCGAAGATCCCGCCTTTTACCCCTGGATGACCGGCGCCGAGGTGCTGGATTACGTCGGCAGGATTCACGGCGCAGCAGGCACCGAGCGGCGCAGGCGGGTGGATGAACTGCTGGAACAGACCGGTCTGACCGAAGCGCGCAAGCGGCGCGT
>JAGVUS010000200.1 GCA_019136175.1 Chloroflexota bacterium
ATTAAATCCAGATCAATACGACCTTCCCACCCAGAGGACAGACCGCATGAAATTTAAAAGCCCTTACGGTTATTTTTCGGACGACGGGAAAGAATATATCATCACAACGCCCATCACACCCCGCCCCTGGGGAAACGTCATCAGTAATGGCGATTATGGAATGATGATTTCACAAACCGGATCGGGGTACAGTTGGCGGGGAAATGCCGGGCAAAACCGGATCACCCGTTCCTTCCAGGACCTGATCAAGGATAACTGGGGAAAATATTTCTACATTCGTGATCTGAAGCGCAACACATACTGGTCAGCTGCTTACAAACCCGTGATGCATCCTTATGAATCCTTTTCCGTTGTTCATGGGATTGGGTACTCCAGGTTCATCCAGAAAATTGAGGATATTGAAAGTGAGCTGCTTGTTTTTGTCTCCGCCAATGACCCGGTGGAGATTTTTCAACTCACCCTGAGAAACGCCGGACAGGAATCCCGCGAACTGGATGTTACTTCCTATGCAGAGTGGTTGCTGGGTTTTGCTCCCGATGAACACCGGGAATTTCACAAATTGTTTATTGAAACCAGTGCAGATGCACCCAATCAAACGGTTTATGCCCGGAAGTGTTTGTGGGGATTTCCGGATGACAGGGGCAGACACAATAACATTGACTGGCCTTACACTGCATTCATGTCCGTCAGCGAGCCATTGAAATCGTTTGATTGCGATAAGGAATCCTTCCTGGGCTTATATCAAAACGATGACAAGCCCCACGCCATGTCTCTTCCCCAACTGGCGGGGAAATCCGGCAGGTTCACCGACGCCATTGCAGCGCTCCAGGTGGAAGTCCACCTTGCACCAGGCGAAGCAAAAACCATCGTCTTCACCCTGGGGGTTGCAGAGGACGGCAGGGAGGATGCAGCTGACCTGATTGAACGATACACTTCGGTGGAGAAAAGCAGGAAAGCCCTGCAGGAAGTTCATCAATTCTGGTCAAGGTTCCTTGATGGCGAAAAGGTGGAAACCCCGGACGAAGCCCTCAATTTTATGACAAACACCTGGTTAAAATACCAGTCCATTTCCTGCCGGTTGTGGGGAAAATCCGCTTTTTACCAGGTATCCGCCGGGTATGGGTTCCGGGATCAATTGCAGGACAGCCAAATCTTCCTGGTGGGCGAGCCCGAATTCACCCGTAAGCAGCTGCTGATGCACGCCGCGCAGCAATTTATTGAGGGGGATGTTTTTCACTGGTGGTTCTCCATCCGCGGCGGTGGACCCAGGACCAATTGCTCGGATGACTTACTGTGGCTGCCATTCATCCTGGATGCCTACCTGCAGGAAACGGACGACCTCGACATACTGGATGAATCAATCCCATACCTGAATGGCGCACCGGAACCCCTCTACGACCACTGCAAACGGGCGATTGAACGATCCTTTTCACGTTTTTCCCCGCGCGGAATTCCCCTGATGGGGGATCATGATTGGAATGATGGATTAAGCGCCGTTGGCACCCTCCTGAAAGGTGAAAGTTTCTGGGTTGCCGAATTCCTCTACATGATCCTGGGGAATTTCATCCCCCTTGCACGGTTGCGCGGGGATGATGGTTTTGCCGATAAATGCCAGATTGTCCGTGACAACCTGAAAGATGCCCTGAACCGCTATGGCTGGGATGGTGAATGGTATATGCAGGCAACCACGGATGATGGACTCCTGCTGGGTTCCATCACCAACGACGAAGGCAAAATCTTCCTCATGCCCAATACCTGGGCAGTTATCAGCGGCGCTGCTGATGAGCAGCGTGCCGCGATTGCCATGAATTCGGTCACCAAGTACCTGCTGCGGGATTTTGGCACTTTATTGAATTATCCCGCTTTCACAAAGCCGCGCCCGGATATTGGATACGTCACCCGTTACGCTCCCGGTCTCCGGGAAAACGGCGGTGTCTATACGCACGCTGCAACATGGGCTGTCTGGGCATACACACTGGTGGGACAGCCCAACCTGGCATATGAAGCCTACCGGAGAATTTGTCCGCCCAACCGCAGCGGGGATATCGATACCTATAAAGCAGAACCTTATGTTACCCCCGGCAATATTGATGGTCCGCTTTCAGAATACTACGGGCGCGGCGGATGGACATGGTATACCGGTTCATCCCAATGGCTGCACCGGGTTGCCACCCATTGGATCCTGGGCATCCGCCCGCAAAAGGACGGGCTTTTGGTGGACCCATCCATCCCCTCAGACTGGTCCGAATACCGGGTCACCCGTAAATTCCGGAATGCAACGTACGAAATCTCAGT
>JAGVUS010000446.1:0-3902 GCA_019136175.1 Chloroflexota bacterium
GTTCCAGGGCTGCCCAGCCTTCTTCTTGCTGACCGGAATACAGGTAATCCAAAACCAGGTGTAAAACTGCGCAGCGGACTTCCTCCGGGGAACTGTTCTGGCTGGCGTTTTCAGCTGTCAGGCGGTCCCGGACAATGGCATCTGCGTATTGTTCCGGATAGGAGGAAGATGCCGGGACAAAGCCCCTTCCAGGCTGATGCTGTAAGAGCACTTTGGGCATGGGGGATCCGGCAAAGGCACAGAAAGTGTAAGCAAATGAATCATCGCAGGTAAGAAATTCCGGCAATCCATCCCCGGAAATATCCACCAGTTGACCGGAACAGTTGGATATGGGGGTTGTGAGGACCGGGGTCAGGGATGAGCCCACGTCGTAGATCAGGGTTTGGAAACAACAATGGGCACCCCCGGTGTATCGTTGGATGATCACATCCGGGTTGCCTTCTCCGGTGATGTCGGCAGCGGTGAAATCCACGCTCGAGACCATGTCAATGGTTACCGGAGATTCCCCGGTGGCTGCGATGGTTACCGTATTATCCCAGGGAAAATCGGGGTTGCTGCCGTGGAAAAGCCGGATCATGTACCTGCCCAGTTGTTGCTGACCGGTCAGGTAGAGGGAATAGCCTGGCAGGGCGGATGTTGGAACGAATATGGTGGGAACAGGCGGGGGAGGTGTAAATGGAGCTGTTCCGGTTGGCTCAGCAGTGACGGCTGTGGGAGAAGTCGTTGGAGGATTGACCTGCTTCGGCTGGAATGGGGTTAACAAAGAGCATCCTGCCAGGCTGATTGCAACAAGCAGGAAGAAAAAAATGAACAAGAACGGTCTTTGTGGCATGGTCAATTGTTGAAGATGGGGATGTTGATCACATTATAGCAGGAATTGATGCCCGTCCGTCTCCCGGGTGTCCGATGTTATAATCAGGCTATGATGTCAAAGTCGAAAAAATGGATGCTTGGGGCTTTGGCAGGGTTAATCCTGCTTGCCATCCTGGGTTTTGCCATCCCCGTTATTCGCGAGCCCATTCTCTACCGCCTGGATCAACTTCGTATTCGAGTCCGCTACTGGCTCAACCCGCCGGAGGAGGCGGTCTTTATCCCCGAAAGCTCGGTGGATGAGGCTGTCCAGGCAACCATGCGAGCCCTTTCTCCGAGTGCAACCCCAACCCTTTTCCCCACCCATACGCCGACTCTCCCGCCTGAAGCGGACACGCCCACCCCCATGCCAACCGCAACCCCCCTGCCTGCATCCGTGCAGTTGGATGGTATGAAATTTTTCACCCAGCGCGGGCTTTGGAATTACTGCGCACCTTCCAACCTGGCAATGGCATTATCATTCTGGGGATGGGAGGGTAAGCAAACGGATGTGGGTCCGTATGTAAAACCCTTTGACAAGGATAAAAACGTCATGCCGTATGAGCTGGGGGATTATGTGGCTGAACATACCGATTTGCGGGCAATTGTTCGCTCCGGAGGAACGGCAGCAATCCTGAAATCTCTGATTGCCAGCGGTTTTCCGGTGTTGATTGAAAAAGGTGTTTACATGAGTGATTACACCGGGTCCATCAGTTGGATGGGACATTACCAGGTGCTTACCGGCTATGACGATTCCAGGGCTGAGTTTATTGGCATGGATTCGTACTATGGGACGGATGAAAAACCAGCACTTCCGCTCAGTTATGCGGACCTGGATGCGCAATGGAGACCCTTCAATTACATCTTCCTGGTCGTCTATCCTCCAGACCGGGAACCGGAATTGCTCGCCATTCTGGGGGAATATGCGGATTCAACCCGCGCCGAGCAGATTGCAGCGGAACGGGCATCGGCGGAAATATACAACCAGGCAGGGCAGGCGCAATTCTTTGCCTGGTTTAATCGGGGCACCAGCCTGATGCGCCTGCAGGATTATTATGGCGCTGCTCAGGCATACGATTCCGCCTTCCAGGTTTATGCCAGCCTGGAAAAAAAGGATCGTCCATGGCGGGCGATGTGGTACCAGACTGGACCTTATTTTGCGTATTATTTTTCCGGGCGGTACTGGGATGTTATCAGCCTGGCAACCAACACAATTGATTCCACCGATCAGCCATACTTGGAGGAAAGCTTTTACTGGCGTGCCCGGGCATACGGTGCACTGGGGGATACTGCTTCCGCCGGTGATGACATTCAAACCTGCGTGGAATATCATCCCGGCTTTTTACCCTGCCTCCAACTGGCATCCGAACTGGGCTTGCCCCAGCCTTAGAGGGAACCATGTTACGAATACTTCACTTTGCTGACACACATATTGATATCGCTCTCTCCCTGCGGGTGCTGGATTTCCTACGGGCTCTCGATACCATCGTGGATACAGCAATTTCAGAGAAAGTGGATCTGGTGTTGTTTGCAGGAGATGCTTACAAGGACCGCACACCAGCCCCGACTTTTCAACGGGAATGGGGACGGCGAATCATGCGCCTGTCACTTGCCGGGATTCCCACGCTCCTGTTGGTGGGCAATCATGATGTGTCTCCCACCATGGGGCGCGCCCACACGCTGCAGGAATTTGAAACCCTGCAGGTTCCTGGTGTGAAAGTGTTAAGCCGACCTGTACTTCTCAAGCCGGAAGATTTGGGCGGTCTCCCGGTGCAGATCATTGCACTCCCCTGGGTCACCCGTTCCGGATTGATGGCAAATCGTCAGACGACAGGCGAATCCACGGATGAAATCAACCGGGACATCGAAGACCTGCTTATCCAGCTGATCTATGGGTATATGAACCAGCTTTCACCAGACTATCCGGCAATCCTGACGGCACATGGTACGGTGCAGGGAGCAATGTATGGAGCAGAACGCAGCGTAATGCTTGGAAACGATGTGGTTCTGCCGGGTTCGCTGGTGCGCGATTCGCGGCTGGATTATGTTGCCCTGGGGCATATCCATAAAGCCCAGAACATCAATGAAAACGCTCATCCCCCGGTGGTTTATCCGGGCTCAATTGAACGGGTGGATTTTGGCGAAGCAAGGGATGATAAATATTTTGTGATCGCCAACGTGGAACGCGGCAGCACAACGGTGGAGTGGCGCAAGCTGAACGGCAGGCGGTTTATTGTAAAGCGTTTCCGCCCTGAAAATGCACTGGACCTGACGGAACAATGCTGCCGGGCACTTCCCCCGCAGGATGAACTGGCAGATGCCATCGTCCGGCTGGAGGTGGAATACCCGCGGGAATGGGAAGATCAGCTGGACAAGCCTGCTTTACGGCGGTATGCTGAATCGGCTTTTGAATTTCACCTGATTCCCCGAGCTGAGGTGCCAACCCGCCTGCGGCTGCCGGAAGACCGCAGCATGGGCAGCCTGACAGCACTGGAACTCTTGGATATCTATTGGAAATCGCTCCATCTGGATGACAAGGCAGCCTTGGAATCGCTGAACAGGCTGGCATCTGAAATCATTGCCAGCCAGAACGTTGGTAATCAGAGGGAGGAATAAACCAGAGAAATGAACAATGCCTGGTTGGAAGTTATCCTGATATTTCTGCTGATCATCCTGAACGGAGTTTTTGCAATGGCGGAGCTTGCCCTGGTTTCCGCACGGAAGGTTCGCCTGCAGCAGCGGGCGGATGACGGGGATCGGGGTGCCAGGGCTGCAATTGAACTTGCCGAAGACCCCAACCGGCTGCTATCCACTGTGCAGGTGGGGATTACCCTGGTGGGCATCCTGGTGGGTGCGGTTGGTGGAGCAACGGTGGCTGAGCGCCTTGCGGAACAACTCAATGACGTTCCCTGGCTGGCGGATATTGCCTCCGGTCTTGCCCTGGCAATTGTTGTCCTGCTGAGCACCTATTTTTCACTTGTGATTGGGGAATTAATCCCCAAGCGGCTGGCAATGAATAATCCTGAGAAAGTGGCAACTGCCCTTTCACAACC
>JAGVUS010000446.1:3909-5764 GCA_019136175.1 Chloroflexota bacterium
AATGAGGAACCTTCCGTCACCGAGGAAGAAATCAAGGTGATGATTGAACAGGGCGGACAGGTGGGTCTGTTTGGAGAAGCCGAGCAGGACATGGTGGAAGGTGTGATGCGCCTGGGGGATCAATCCATTGATGCAATTATGACACCCCGAACTGAAATTGAATGGATTGACCTGGATGAGCCTTTCGAAGTGATCCGCTCGCAAATTATTGCCAGCCAGCACACGCGCTTCCCGGTTGCCCAGAGCTCTCTGGATAATGTGATTGGCATCCTGCAGGTGCGGGATTTCCTGGCACGCTGCCTGGATGATGGTCCGGTGGATATTGAAGCCATGCTCCAGCCGCCGCTCTTTATCCCGGATAGCATGTCTGCCTTGAAAGTGGTGGAAATGATCAAGGAATCGGGGGTGCAGGTCGCCCTGGTCATTGATGAATACGGAGGACTGCTGGGCATGGTTACTTTGCTGGATATCCTGGAAGGAATTGTGGGTGTCCTGCCAACCGGACCCGGTGAGGAGGTTGAAACCCAGGCAATCCAGCGGGAGGATGGTTCCTGGCTGCTGGATGGACTGATCCAGGTGGATGAATTCAAGGAATTGTTTAACCTGGACGAATTACCCGAGGAAGCAAGGCTTGGGTACCAGACCCTGGCGGGATTCATTTTCAGCCATTTGGAGACAATCCCTGTTGCTGGTCAACATTTTGAATGGAATGGACTGCGGTTTGAAATCATGGACATGGATGGTCGGCGGGTGGATAAGGTGCTGGTTTCCAGGACACCGCCTGATGAAAATAACAAGGAAGCAGAAAAATCATGATTCCAGTTTACCTGCGCATATCGGGTTTTCTTTCCTACCTGGAACCGGTGGAAATTGACTTTTCCAATATTGACCTGGCTTGCATCTCGGGTGCCAACGGGGCAGGGAAGTCCTCCCTGCTGGACGCCATCACCTGGGCATTGTTTGGCAAAGCACGTGGAAAGGATGAAATGATCATCCACACCCTGGCAAAGGCTGCCGAGGTGATCCTGGAGTTTGAGTATGAAGGCAGGCGTTATCGGGTGCAGCGCAACAAGCAGAAAGAGAAATCGGTAACCCTCGAATTTTTTATCCAGGATGATCACCAGCGCTGGGGCGTGCTGACGGAACATACGGTTCGTGAGACGGATGCTTCCATTTCGAGGACGCTGCGGCTGGACTATGATACCTTTGTCAATGCATCATTTTTCCTGCAGGGCAAGGCGGATTCTTTTGCCCAGCAGCGTCCCGGTGACCGGAAACGAATTTTTGGCAGCGTTCTGGGATTGGAAATTTGGGAGGAGTATCGCTCCAGGGCTGCTGAATTGAGGAAAAATGCGGACTCGGATTTGCGCAACCTGGATGATCGATTAAAAGAGATGGATGAGGAATTAAGCCAGGAGCAAGCCCGCCGGGACAGGCTGAAGGAGTTGGAAACGGAACTGCAACAGCGGACCAAAACCCGGGAGGCACAGGAGAAAGTGTTGGAGGGATTGCGAAGGGCGGTTGCAGCAATGGAAACCCTGGAATTACTGAAAAATCAGGCAGATTCAGCCCGCCAGCGGGCAGATCAGGCTGACGCCACGCTTGCTGCAAGAAAAGTGGAATTGGAGGAGGAGCAGGGGATTCTGGAAAAGGCGGAAGAGATCTGGGCTGCACACGCTGCATGGAAACAGGCGGCTGCGGATCTGGATCATTGGAACCAGGTTGCCAGCTGTTTTCATCAAATTGAGAGCCAGCGGCGTGCTCCCATGGAAATCATTGCAGCGGAACGCGGCAGGTTGGAGGGTGAGCAGCGTTCCCTCCGTGAGCAGGAGGAACAGGTACGAATCAAGAGGGA
>JAGVUS010000086.1 GCA_019136175.1 Chloroflexota bacterium
CGGGCATCGGGCGGGGTGTTCTGCCGGATCCAGTCAATTGCCTCCAGGTCGGCGGATTGGGCGAGGATGGTCGTCTGGTTGAGCACGTTGCGCGTCCCGCTGATGCCCCAGAAGAGCAAGCCCGCCGCGGCAGGCAGCAAAAGCAGGCTTCCCAGCCAGGGTCGGGTGAACCTGCCCGCCAGCTCGCTGAGCCATACCAGCAGGTGGGCAGCCAGCAGGGAGGCAGGCAGGAAGAGCAGGATGGCGAACAGGTCCGGGCGGAAGGGGTCAATCCGCAGCCAGGGCAGGGTGAGCAGCGCCATCAGCAGCGCCCAGGTGGCAACCCGGCGGGACTGCGGCTGGGTGAAGGCAAGCACCAGTCCCGGAACCGCCGCGCCCATCAGGATGTGGCTGCGGGTGGGACCGGTCAGGTACACCAGGTACTGCACATAGTCTTTGGAAAAACCGTCCGCCCCCAGGGCGGTCAGCCCTGCCTGGCTGCCGGCATGCGTCCACAAAATCCACAGCCAGGGCAGCGCCAGCAGAACTCCGCCGGATAATGCCGTGAAGAGGGGAACCAGCCTGTCCCGGTGCCGGATTTCTCCAACCAGGACGATGATGGCAAAGAACGCCAGCAGCAGCATTGCCAGGTAGTGTGTCAGGCAGATCCCGGCGGTGAGAATCATCAGGCGCGCCCAGGCATCGGGGGAATGTTCCCTGCGCAGGTCCAGCATGGCAGCCATGGCAGCCGGGAGCAGCACCAGCCCGGTGGAAAGCGTGGTGCGCCCCCAGGTGACGTAATAGGCGGGCATTTGCATCACAAACGCCACCAGCAGGGCAGCCAGGGCGGCGCGCTTCCAGTCCTGCCAGGTGGCAATCGCCAGCCGGAAGACCGCCAGCGCAATCAACGCGTTAACCGCCTGACCGAAGTTCAGCACGGCATCCGCCGGGGCAGTGCCGGTCAGAGAACAGTAGATGGAAGTTATTAAATGAAAGCCATAATGGTAATAGAAGGGAACGGGGAGTTCCGCACCCAGGGTGGGCGGCAAACCACCGGCAGCCAGGATTTTCTGCACCACCCAGGTGTGGTGGACGGAATCGACCCAGGCAGGCAGCACAAGCTCCCGCGCCTGGTATAGCCGCCAGAAGATCATCCCGCCCAGCGCCGCCAGTGCAGCCAGCAGGAAAATCCCCGCCGGAACCGCCGACCGCACGCGCTGCCAGTCAAACCGGGGGCGGGGGGCAGTCTTCCAATCCCGCCAGAGCTGGAAGAACCAGCCCGCTGCTGCCAGCCCGCCGCAGATGCCATAGGCTGTCACCAGCCCGGTGCGCGTCCAGCGGACATCCAGCAGCGAGCTGATGAGGGCAGCCAGGGCGGAGAGGGCAATGGACAGGGCAACCGCGTCCGCCAGCCAGCGGATGGCGGAGGATGGGGCGGGCTTGCCCCGGGTGGGCAGCCACGCCAGCAACGCCGCACCCGGCAGGATGAGGAGAATGGCACCGGCAGGCAGGGGTGGGATGTTTTCCACGTTTTTGATTATAATGGAGAAGGGCTTTGCTGGTATCATTGGTAAATGATTAATCAATCCATTCTCAAGGCATGAAAAACGGATCATAACCAATTACAATGAAAATCAGTATTGTAGGACCTGTTTATCCATATCGGGGTGGAATAGCGCACCATACCACAGAACTGATCAAAACAGCGAAAAAAATGGGGCACAACGTGCAGGTCGTATCCTTCTTGCGCCAGTATCCAACCTGGTTGTATCCGGGTAAATCAGATCGAGATCCCAGTAGAAAGGATATTCTGCCCGATTCCCAATTTATTCTTGACCCGTTGAATCCGTTTTCCTGGGTGAAAACAATTCGCGTAATTGAAATGGTGCAACCAAACGTGGTTGTATTTCAGTGGTGGAATCCTTTCTGGTCGCCATCCTTCTCAATGATTGCCAATCAATTAAGACGCAAAAAAATAAAGGTTTGTTACCTTGTTCACAATGTCATGCCCCACGAATCAAACCCTTTGGATAAATTCCTTACCAGGATCGCCCTTTTGAATGCCGATAGTTACATTGTACAATCGGAGCGCGAGCATAAACGATTGGAAACCATCATGCCCGGTTCAATAATTATGGATTGCCCACATCCCGTATATGAATTGCCGGGAGGTTGCAAGCCATCCAAAGCGGATGCCAGGAAGCAATTGGGTATCCCGTTGGATGCTCCGGTACTGCTTTTTTTTGGTATTGTACGCCCATACAAGGGATTAACCCATTTAATAGAAGCAATGGGGCTTTTACGCGGCATAAGCCCGCAATTGCAATTATTGGTTGCTGGTGAATTTTGGGGAGGTACGGGTGGGTATACGGACAGGATTGCGAAGTTGAGCTTGGAGCATCAAATTCATATTGAAAATCGATATATCCCGGATGAAGAAGTTTCACTTTATTTTTCAGCAGCAGATCTTTTTGTCGCGCCTTACGTGGATGGCACTCAGAGCGGTGCCGTCAAACTTGCAATCGGCGCGGGTTTGCCTCTTCTCATTACCAGACCACTGGCTTCGGAAGACCTGATGAATTGTCCATCAGCAGTAATGGTTATCCCTCCGGCTGATTCTGTAAGCCTGGCAGAGGGTATCCGAAAATGGCTTCAAGGAGAATGGGTTCCGGATCCGGCGAATCTGCCACAGCCCGGTTGGGAATTAATGGTTCAGAAGATTGTCTCCATGGCAGGTGCAATAGTCTAAATGAATGCTCGCTCTCATTCCATGCCAACCCTGTCTGAACTTGTAACCAAGTTAACCCTTTTTGGGGGCAGTAATGGCTTGGCTCAGGTGATGTTGGCAGTTTATACAATTCTTATTGCCCGTATACTTGGAAGGGAAGGATATGGAATATTTATCAGCAGTTATTCCATCGTGACTTTGTCATCCTTTCTTGTGAATTGGGGTATGGATGTCTGGCTTTTCCGGGAAGCTAGTCATCAAAATGCGGCTTCACAGCTTCTTCCAAATGTATTGCGGTTAAAAACATGTTTTGGGGCTGGTTGGAGCATCCTGGTGGTGTTATTGCCGATCTTACTGTTCCCAAACCAATTCACATTTAGCCTGTTGTTGCTATGTGTTATTGATGTATGGGTGGAAAGTATAACAAATACATTCTTGGCATTTTCCAATGCCCAAAAGAAACTCCGCCAATCTTCAACAGTTATCCTGGTCTCACGGGTTCTCCGGTTGGGTGGAGCAATTGGTCTTGTTCTTATTGGAATGGACCATCCGTTGGCTTATGCGATGGGGAGAGCACTGGCTAACATTGTGTCATTATTATTTGTGCTGCGGTTAATGAAGCCTTCCCTCGCAGTCATGGGTGATAAGGAAACACTGGTATCCACTTGGAGGCAATCTGTCCCATATTCATTTTCTGAGTTACTGGTATTGATTTATTCACAAGCAGATGTTACATTATTAGCGTTATTGGCTGGTAAATCTGCGGCAGGAGTTTATTCTCCCGCGGTAAGTTTGATTAATGCGCTCTTTGTTATTCCTAATGCAGTGTATTTGACTTTTTTACCGCACACGGTGGATTCCCTATCTTCCAATTGTAACCTGGACGAAAAAAGAAAACTGTTGGGGTGGTCACTCGCTGTTCAAGCATCCATAGGGGTTGGATTAGCATTGATTGTGGGAACTTTGGGAAAACCCGCTTTGGACTTTCTTTTGCAGAAGGATTATTCCATGACGGGGAGGATACTGACCGTTCTCAGCCCAATTTTACTTTTGAAAGCAATTAATTTTGGATTTGTTACCTGGATTGTGGCAATTGGCTGGCAAAAACGTCGGATACTGCCACAGGCATTAGTCGCTTTTGGAGGAATATTGGCAAATTTATTGGTGATTCCATCCCATGGACCTCTGGGTGCTGCCTGGGTATACCTGGCAGGTGAGGGAGTCCTGGCGTTTGGATATGGGTTGGTTGCCTGGCGAGGATGGCAAAAAATTATGGCGGAAACTTTATGAATCCACCAAGAATTCTATTGGTAAATGTGCACTCCACACAAAATGCCGGTGATTTAGCGCTATTGGAATGCGCATTGTCCCAGTTACGGCAATCTTCGCCATCATCCCACTTTATTATTTGCGCCAATTGGATTGATGAGGCTTACTATAAGAAAAATCAATTGGAGGTGATCCCCTCTCCATTTTGGATTGCAGGTGCTGGAGAGGGGAAACCAATCTGGCTGCAGATATTGCGATTGTTATCTGGTCTATTGACTGCTTGGTGGGCTTTTTGTCATCTTCCGTTACCGAGATGGTCCCGCTGGAAGCCTTTCGTGGAAGCATATCGTCAAGCTGACTTTGTTGTTGGAGTTGCCGGGAATCAGTTTTATTCCACGGGGAGGTATGGCTGGCCATTTCCCTTACATGCCCTATCTGTATACATGGCGCATTTGTTTCGCAAACCGTTTTACACCATGCCACAATCTTTAGGACCTCTCCGGCGATGGTGGGAGCGTTTACTCATGAAGTGGCTGTATGGCAGAGGAAAAAAAATATACTTGCGGGATCAGGTGTCCATTGAACTCGCAAAATCCATTGGCATTCCCCCCAAACTGCTGATCTATGCGCCTGATCCGGCATTTGCATTTGATGAGGAGGAAGAAAAAATTGCTTGTGAGTTGCTAGAGAAGTATGGCTGGAAACCAGGCCAACTGTCAATTGGTGCAACGGTGCTTGCATTCATGGGGCGTACAATTAATTCATGCCACATGCATCAATATTACCGCGTGATTGCCGGGGTTTTGGAAAAAATGATCAGTAATTTGGGAGTCGATGTTTACTTGTTTATCCAAGTTTCGGGGCCAACATCCATGGAAAATGACAGGAACGGTGCGCAAAAAGTTTTGGAACTAATGCCGGGGCGTTTGCGTCATCGAACTGTATTAGTGGACGAACAGTTGTCACCGGCACTGCTTAAAGCGTGTTACGGGAAAATGAACCTTTTTCTTGCAACCCGGTTGCACTCGGGTATTTTTTCTCTTGGAATGCATGTTCCAACAGTATTTGTGGGATATTTAACCAAAACCCGTGGTGTCCTGACTTCGTTGGATCTGGCGGATTGGTGTGTACCTATTGACGGACTTACCGAAGATGACCTCTGGGCAGTCATCAATCAGGCATGGAATGATCGCTACGTTCGCAGGAAAAAATTACAGGAAATCATTCCCGGGATTGCTTGTGAAGCATTGAAAGTTGGGAGTGATATATTGAGGGATTGGAACAAGGAGCAGGAATGAGCATTCGTATTTTACAGGTTGTGGACACATTGATTGCGGGTGGTGCTGAACGGATGGCGGTGAACATTGCGAATTCCTTGCCGGTGAATGACTTTTCAGTATCCCTTGCTACAACCTGGAAAACCGGAGAATTGCAAAGCGAAATTGCCCCGCATGTCAGGAAATTTCATTTTTTGGCACGCTTTCGTTATGATCCTGATGTCGTGATTAAATTCTCTCGTTTCCTTCAGAAAGAAGATTTTGACATCATCCATGTACATTCCAATGCACTCATCATAACAGTCTTGGCGCACCAGCTTTCAAGAACAGACTCGCTCTTGATTTGGCATGATCATTACGGGAGGCTTGAGATCCGAAAACGTCCGGTATTTCTTTATTGGCTGGCTTTATCAAAATTGGATGGTGTGCTGTCAGTAAGCCGTAAACTTGAAAATTGGGCAGTGAATGAAATGAAAGTTCCACAAAACAAGGTCTGGTATTTACCTAATTTTGTGGAATATCCATTAAATCAAGAAAATATCGACCTCAACCTGCCTGGGAAATCCGGTTTCAGAATCATTTGTGTAGCAAATATTCGAAAACAAAAAGATCATTTGACCCTCGTGAAGGCATTTCTTCAGGTAATAACAGTGATCCCGGACGCAACTCTTATCATGGTGGGAAAAGTGAATGAACCCGATTTGTTGGTTGAGTTGGAAGATTATCTCTCTGAACATGGCTTGAAAGGTGCGGTTCATTTTCTGGGGCAGCGGATGGATGTGCTGAATATTCTACGGTTCTGTGACGTGGCGGTTCTCAGTTCCATATCAGAAGCATTCCCATTGGTGCTCATGGAATACGGATGGGCAAAGTTGGGAGTGGTTTCCACCCGGGTTGGAGATTGCGAAGAAATCCTTTTGGGTGGAGAAGCGGGGTTGCTGGTTCAGCCTGGGGATATTTCTGCCATGGCGGAAGCCATACAAAACTTACTGGAACATCCAGAAATTCGCCGGAGACTTGCTGAAAATCTGCATGAACATGTTTCCCGGAATTATAGTAAACAGGCTGTCATGACAAACTTGGTAGATATCTATCAGACACTCTTACAGGAACGGGAGGCAAAAAAATTTGAGAATCCTTCAGATTGTTAATGGTCTGGATATTGGAAGCAAAAGTGGTGGCGCAGCTCAATTTGCGTTGGAATTAAGCGCTTACTTGCATGATAGAGGCGAAGAGGTTCATGTTGCGGCATTGTATCGATTTCATACGTCTGTGGAACAATATTGGGAAAATCAAATTCGGCGTGCCGGTATGGATGTCATATACCTTAATTCCAACCAGCGCTTGAATTTATTGCGAACAATTGGAACCTTGAGAAATGAATGCGTCATCAGGCATATTGAACTTCTTCACACGCATACCCCGGTTGGAAGCCTGGCGGGTATATTTATAAAATGGGGGACGCCTTATCTGAAGATGGTGCGTACCGAACATACTCCAATTCCATGGGGAACAAGTCTACTGGGGAATATAAGCCGGTTCTTATTTACCAATCTCCTCTTTCCCATTTGCATTGATATGGAGGTGGGGGTATCCCCACCGATCACAGATATGTTAAATCGCCGTGCCGGAGTAAAATGGTCTCATCGGTCAGCAATATGGATTCCTCCCGTTTTGCCGGATATGTACCGTCGGCGACTCGATGATCCTTATAAAGCAGAACCAGCAGATGGACAATACGTCATCGGTAGTGTGGGTTCGTTACGGAAGATTAAGGGATATGATGATCTTCTGAGGGCTATTGCCCTTGTCAGGGAAATTTATCCAGCAATAAAATTGATGTTGGTAGGCGATGGAGAAGAAAGACGAACCTTGGAAGAACTTTCCAATAAGCTTGGTTTGCGAAATCAGGTTCAATTTATGGGTGCGCGTTACGATGTTCCAGATCTGCTGGGGATGATGGATCTGTTCGTCTTGCCTTCGTTTATTGAGGGATTGCCAACCACGATCCTGGAAAGTTGGGCAATTGGAACGCCGGTGATTGGCTCGGATATCCCAGGTATAAGAGCGATTTTAACGGATGGACAGGAAGGTTGGTTGGTAATGGCTGGAGATTTCCATGCCTTGGCACAGAAAATTATTACTGTTCTTGCTAATTTACAGGAGCGCAATCAAGTGCGAGCAAATGGTCGCCAAGCGGTGATGGCTTATACGATGGAAAAAGTGGGCTCAGCTTACCAGGATCTTTATGCTAATGGGCTGCCATAATTTTGTTGGAAAAAGTCATGAAAATTATACAGAATCAAAAAACAAATTGTATCCTCATTTTTCTCACAGTTACTCTCTACGTATTGCCGATTTACGTGGATTTACTTGTCAACGGTTGGGTTAGAACCTTTAGTTATTTTGCTGCGGACACCTTTTACTACCTTACCGTTGCGCGTAACTTCAGCGATTTGGGAATTTTTAGTTTTGATGGTGAGTACATAACAAATGGATTTCATCCACTCTGGCAGGTAATTACCGGATATCTTTACCGATTTATGTCAGCGGGGCATGTTTCAGAGGCTGTATATTTGGTGGCTGTTCTGACGCTGTCTGTCATCCTTATTTCCCTTACCATTGTTCTGTTGGGATGGGCGTATAAAAATTGGTTTGGCGAGGTGCCATCTTGGTTCCTGTTTTTACCGATTGGAGTATATGCCTTAATGATGTCCCCTATCCTTCATCGTTACGGAACATTGTGGAGTTTTTCTAATGGGATGGAAAGCGCTCCCCTGCTCTTAATGTATGCTCTTTTGACCTGGTCGATGTCCCGCCCTGGGTGGCTGAAAAGTTGTCGCTCCTCGATCCTCACAGGCTTGATATTAGGCGTGATGACTTTGGCGCGGCTTGATCATGGGCTTATCATTCCTGCATTATTTTTGATGGTCTTGTTCCGGATCATCCTGGAACGGAATTTTGTTGATATAAAATGGCTGGTGTTGGCGGGGGGGATTTCCAGTCTGGTGATTTTTGGTTACTTGCTTGCCAACCAGGCAACGCTGGGTGTCTGGTTGCCAGTGAGCGGTGTGGAAAAAAGCACATTTCCATACATGCTACAGGGTTCACAAAAAATTGAAGAAATCAGGAAATATCTTCAAGAGATCGGGCAACCTGCTTTTGGATTAAATATTTGGCGCTATACGCAGATTATTTTCCCTGTACTCATCGCCCTGCCAGTCTTTGTTGCACAGGTATGGCGTGGTATTCGCTTCCGGCGGTTGGATGATAAATCCTTGGTATGGAGTGGTACCAGTTTGTTTGTAATTCTCCTGGCTTCTTATAATTTTTTCTATGTTCCAACGTTGGACCAGGGACATTGGTATTTTCCAATCTCCATCCTGTTTATGAGTATGTGGGTGATTAAGTTGGCATCTCATATACGGATTAACCCTGGTTGGATAAAATTGGCTGTTCCCATCTTGTTGCTGGCTTTTAATGCCTGGTTTTATATGTGTATATATCATGATCCTACACTGAATGCTCGTAACGTCTGGTTTTTCCAGGAGGCATCAAATCTTAAATCACATTATCAGGGTCGGGATGTGCGTTTATTGGAATATGATGATGGCATCATCGCATACACTACTGGTTTTAACGCAATGTCCGCACTTGGATTTTGCCTTGATCCGCAAGCACAACAGGCGTTGCATGACAAAACGTTATTCGATCTGGCATATGACCGGGGATATCGGTATATCGCCTCTCATTATTACTTTCGTTATTCCAATCTTGGCAGGGAATCCACACCGGAGGAAATAAAAACCTTCCTCTCAAACTTTTCCTGGATTGGACCAAAGGAAGTGGACGGATTCCGATTTTGGATTGATTATGCGTCGGATGATAACCAATTTGTGATGATTGGCTTTGAACGTCTGCCTTGATTAGAAATCAATCGATAATGTCCCAATATCCAAAATTTGTCCCGCATCTCCCTTATAAATTTTTGCCTGCTTTGAGGTTTCATCCACAATGATCAGGTAATTTACAGTTGGGTCTCCAACTACCATTACGAATTCACCGGGTGTAAGATTATTAAATACAAAATAACCATTTTCATCAGTATAAGTGCCGGGACTGAAAGATTGATCCAAGGCAAATGCTCCCTCGCCTTGTTCATTCCGATAAACTTCTGCCAGGCGAACCAGGGTGTTTGTATATGGCGCAGAGCTTTCGTCATTGAGGAGACGCCCTGTGATGACGGTTTTGTTTGCTTCTGGGGTGGCAATTGTAGGCGCCAAGTTCATCGGTTCATCCGTACAGCCGGTCAGGATCAGGCTTGGCATTAGGATAAGAAATAAAAGTACAAGTGATTTGTTTTTCATGGCTTGACTATTCCTCAGGAGTATTTAACCCAAATGGGTTATGGATTTTTGTTTGCCGGTGGACTAAAATATCCTTAGCTTACAAAAGCATATTCTGATTATACCCGATGGAGGTAACATGAAAAGCAAATTGTTGGTTCTGGTTGTTTTAATTTCCATGCTGGTTGCCCTTGCTGGCCCAGCCAACGTTCAAGCAGCTGCGTATGGCTTAACGTTCACAACATCCATTACGTATCAGAATGTCACCGATGCAGCCACCACTGTAAACTTCATCTTTTATCCTGGTGGGATTGGGACTGGCATCCCGATTGACCGACCGGATCTTCCCGGCATGGCTGCCTCCTCCCTCTTTGTTGGCAGCTTGGGCGACATTGATCCTGGTTTCCAGGGATCCGCTGTCTTGATGACTACTCAACAGGTAGCCGCTACACTTGTCCAGCTTCCTCCAAGCGGTTCCACGGTCAAAGTGCGCCCGCTTTCCAATGGGTTTGTGGAGGGTTCGGACTATGTCCTGGTTCCGACTATTTTGAAAGCAACATTTAATAAGCACTCTCTCTGGTCTGTGCAAAATGTGGATGATGTGGCTGCTGACTTGACGGTTACCTTCAAACCGGTTGGCGGTACTCCGTTTGATGTGGAAGTAAATGACCTGCCAGCAGGTGCCGCCCGCTTCTTTGACATGGCAACAGCGCCCGAAATCACGACCCCAACCTTCAATGGATCGGTCACCATCCAGGCTTATGAAGCTGGCACAACCAATCCTGGCTCTGTTGTTGCAACCTCGGTTGAACTAGGCATCACCAATGATGAAGCATATGCTTTTGAAGGGTTTACTACTGGATCGAATACGGTCTACATGCCTTCTGCTTTCTGTAATTGGGGCCCAACAGATAAAGTTCGGTCTGCTTTTGCCGTGCAGAACACGGAACCCACTGGTGGTCCTGACGCGGTCGTCACTGTAACATACAGTAACGGGAACGCTGATACCCCTGTGACAATTCATCCGGGTGAAAAAGCCAGCTTCTCTGGTTGTGGTCAGAGCGGTTCACTCAACCCAACAGATTTCCTCGGTTCGGCAATTATCACATCTGTGGGCGGCAAAATTGTTGCCATGGGTAAGGTCGGCGGTGATGGTGGTTACTCGACTGCCTACTCTGGTTTCTCCCAAGGATATTCTGAAGTTGCCATGCCCTATGTCCGATGGTCGCAGACCCAATATCTGACTGGTGTACGCCAGCAGGTAAATATTGCCATCCAAAATGTTGGTACTGCACCTATCCCGGCTGGTGGAATTACAATCAGCTACTATGATGTTAATGGTGATTTGGTTGGTACAGACTCCAATCCTTCGGAAATTGCAGTAGGTGGAAAGTACTCTTCGAATGCCAACAAAATCCCTGGTGGAGCAGGTGCTGAATTTGGTTATGCGGTACCTGGTGTAATTGGCGGTGGTGCTATTGTTAGCGCAACTGGTGCTGAGCTTGCAGTAATGGGTCGTGTTTGTACTTATAATACAGCCCTTGCTGTAGCTGCGTGTGAAGACTACAACGGGAATCCTGTAACCCCGTAAATGTAGGACATCTTTGGGGCTGGCTTTTCCCTAAAGAAGCAGATTGGAAACCTCCTGGGCGAATCACAAATTTGACCCGGGAGGTTTTTATTTTCCAGCACCAGGCTTTGTCTCGCTTGGCAAAACCAATAGGGCGGTGATATAAATAAGTTTCGGATCGATTTCTGTTTCCATTATATGTTGTTGAATTCCCTATTTAATTGTATCCTGATTGTCTGGCGTTCCATCGTCAAAGCAGAGGGTGTAATT
>JAGVUS010000461.1 GCA_019136175.1 Chloroflexota bacterium
GTCACCCGCGCCATGTCCTCAACCGTTTTGGCGTAGGTGGTAAATTCTCCGACTGTTTCCTCCACCACTTTTTTGGCGGCTTGGAATGCCTGTTTTGCCAGCCCAACTACGCTTGCCAGCTCGGTGAATTTCAGCCCGGATACGGATGACAGACCGCCTTTTAGTTTCCCGGCGGCGTCAGTTGTCGTTTTCATCTCGGAGCGTACCGTCCCCAGCCCCGTTTGCAGTTTGCTGGTATCCGCCGAGATTTCAGCGTATAAACTCGCAACTTTTTCAGCCATGTCGCATCCTCGCTGTTCTGCTAGCTTTCATCCTGCCGTCCTCTATCTTGAAGAAGTCATACATCCGTTCCATTGGCAGGCTTTCGATATATTCCAACGTCCAGCCGAATCGCTCTGCGATTGTCCAGATGACCAATTCCCAGGGCGGCGGCGCATTGTGTGCGATGGCACAATACACCGCCCGGCTTAAGAAGGGTCAGCGTCCAGCGGCTGCTTGGCGTCTGCCAGCATGGCGGTGATAATCCGCCGGTAGTCGGGCTGTGACAGGTCTAACAGTTCATCCACCGCCAGACCTGCCACTTTCGCCAGGGTGCTATCTTCGTCATCCTGCTTTTGTTCCGGGTTGAATAATGCCCGGTACTCCCTGACGCTGATGCGCCCGATATCCACCGTGATCTCTCGTCCATTACTCAATTTCACGGTCTGCATGGGTTAGCTCCGTGCGCCGTTTTGCGTCCAGGTGACGCTGATTTCCACCGCGTCGTTGTAGGGAATGTTCCAGCGTACGCCCTGGCTGATTGCCGGGATGGTGATGCTGGGTTTGCCTGCCGCAGTGCCTTCTGGGTAAATTTTCAGCGTGCCGCTGGTGCCTTCCGCCAATGCCGTGAACATGGCGGTGCCGTCCGCCTGCATCAATGCACTGAACGAGGCTTGCCCGCCCTTGACGCCGGTGATGTATTCCTCGTTGGCGTCACTGCCGGCGGTGGTGTTAATCATGGCAACGGACGGCTCATAATTGCACTGGCGATAATCGCCATTCAATGCAACGGTGCCGCCGCTGTAAATCCATGACAGGGATAATGCACTTCCTGAATAAGCTGCCATTTCTGTTTCTCCTTACGTAAGGTCTAAACGGATACGATAGTCAGCCCCCACCCCAAAGATGGGATCGGCGTTGGGTGGAATTTCCACCAGGCTGTACTCGGTTTCACGGGCGCACCACCATACGGTGTACCCGGTAACAGATAGGGAATAACGGTGAAGCAGGGTGGATACCAGGGCATCAATGCTGCCCGCTTCGGATTGGTTGTCAGACCAGCTCATGATCTGAACAATCTGCGTTCTGTTGTCGCTGGGGGTGATGTTGTCGGGTCCGCCGGTGACGTGCGAGAATACCACGCGGGGATAGCCGGCAGTATCCGGGGCAACGGTGCGGTAGATTGCTGTACCGCCCAGGGCTGCGATCAGTGCCGTTCCCCCCGTCAGGCGGGAATAAATCGCTGATCCCAATGCGTTATACACGCTCATTTTAAAGCCTCCTCCCACATGCTTTTTAATTTCTTTGCAACGGCTTCCACCGCCGGGCGCATGAAGGGCTTGTACTTCCACACCCGCCCGCTGCCGGACGGTCCCAACTCTTGATAAATTCCGTAGGTCACGCCGTCCGAGACGTGGTACACGCCGTCCTCTATCTTTTCGGTGTTGATGGACGCCCGCAGGTTGCCGGTGTCTACTGGGGCGTTTATCTTTGCCTGTGATTCCACTTCAAATGCCACATTCTTCAGCACCTGGTCGCGGGTTTGCCCCAGTTTGTCGGCAATCTCATCCAGTTTCCTGGTGTCAAGGCGGATCACCATTTCAGGCATTGACTTCCTCCAGGTATACCCGCAGGACGCAGTTTAGCGACTTCGCGCTGTCAACCGCTTTGACGGCGTAGGTGGTGGATGCCACTTTCACCCGGTTGGTGACGGTCACACTCGTGTCATGGGGCAGGGATAATACCCAGCCCTGCCAGGGTTCAATCCCACCGCCGGATGATTTTTCATACCCGGTGCCGGTTCTGTCCAGCCGGCATTTCACGGTGGACGCTGTACCCCAGGTGGTCGTAAATCCGCCCATGCCGTCCGATGCCAGCGTTCCCGATAGGATGTAAGCAGTTCCCGGCATGGTCAGCCGTTCCAGTTCATCCCGGATGGCATTCAGTTCATTATCGGGTAACATTGTCCCCCCTCTCCAATTGGATGACGCCTGCCCCGCCCTGCGTTTCGTATTGCGCTGTGATTGTCGGTGGAGATGTCATACATTCCGGCGTAGTGCGCCGCCTTCTTGCGCCATACCATCGCAGCAGCCGCCGGGAGGTCGTAAATCGCCCCGGTGATGTAGCGTGCGCTGCCCGCCTGGTCTGCGGTGAAGGTTATAGCACCGGTGATGGAATCAAAGGTGTATCCGCTGCTGGACACGGTGCCATAGGTGCTGTCCTGGATGGTTGGACTGTTCTCCCAATCCGCCAGCCCGGTCAGGTACTCGGTATAAAGCACCGTCCCCACGCCATAACTAGGGATGGCTTGCATGGGTTCCAGCCGCACTTTTGCCCGGTTTGCGTCCAGG
>JAGVUS010000463.1 GCA_019136175.1 Chloroflexota bacterium
CGCCCCTGCTGGAACTGGCTGTGCGCGAGCAGCGCCCTGCAGATGAAATTGCAGCCGACCTTTTGCAGGGTGCCCTGCACCAGCGCCAGGCAGCCGAAGTCAACCTGCAGCGCTGGCGGAATCTCACCTGCCGGGAGCAGGAGGTGGCGGCACTGGTCTGCCTGGGATATGCCAATGCTGAAATTGCCAGCCGCCTTTCCATTTCCGTTCCCACCGTCAAGACGCATGTGCGCAATGCGCTGCAGAAATTTGGGTTTTCCCGCCGCACCGAACTGCAGCACGCCCTGGCGGACTGGGATTTTAATGCCTGGGAAGGACCCAACCCCGCTCATCCGCGGGATTAATCCTTTTTTCCACCCAAATTCATCCCGGGGAGCATTGTGCAGTGCGCCTGTGGCAGGTATGCTGGAGGTATGAATGCCATCCTGCCGTTTACCGATCCCCACCTGTACCTGCTTGTGGCGCCGCGCAGCCAGACCAGCCGCCTGGTGACAGCCCTGCTCTCTCATATGGCACTGAAGCAGAGCGTCCACGTGTTGGATGGCGGCAACAGCTTCGATGTTCATGCCCTGGCGCGGGCACTGCGCAGCCAGACCGTGACGCTGGAATCTGCACTTTGCCAGGTGCATGTGGCGCGGGTTTTCACCTGCGTGCAGGCATCCGTCCGGCTGGCTCAAGTCCCAACCCAGCCCACTCCGCTGGTTGTCCTCGACCTGCTGGCAACTTTTGCAGATGAAAATGTTGCCTGGCGGGAGCGGGCGCGCCTGCTGGAACTCTGCCTGGCAGACCTGCGGCGGCTGGCGCAGGCGGCGCAGGTGCTGGTGACTGCCCGCCCCGGCACGGCGTTCCTGCCCCGCCTTAAAGCGGCAGCCGATGTAACCTGGGAACCGGAGGAATAACCATGGGACGCACCGTGCCATCCATCACCATGAGTTTTGAAGAGGAACAGGCTGCCTTCACCCGTTTCCGCAGGGCGCTGCGCCGCTCCGATCAGCTTGCGCTGGATGACCTGTTTGCCACCGCCCGGCAGCACCTGGCAGCCGCGGCGTATGCCTCGCATGCCCTGCCGTTTGAAACCTTCCTGCTGGCAATGCTGCTGGAGGAGCACAAGGAATTGCTGCGCCTGCGGGAGGAACTGGACGCCATGCAGCGGAGGCTGCGGCTTCCGGATGGCTGAACACACCGGCTGGCTGCTGGATGTCTATGATGACCGGCGTGCGGGTGCGGCGCTCTGGCTGCTGGGGGATGATGGGACCCGGCGCTGCTTTTCCCAGTTTTTCCCGGTCACGTTTTACGCTGCCGGTAACCCCGCCCGGCTGCGGATGCTCTGGCGCTGGCTGGAAGGGCAGTCCCCGCCTCCCACGCTCCGCCGGGAGGAACGCCGCGACCTGTTTGAGCCGCAGCCCGTGCCGGTTCTGGCGGTGCAGGTTTCCACCCCCGCCCGCCAGGAGACATTGTTTCAAGCCGCAGCGCGCCTCTTCCCGGACCTGACCTGGTATGATGCCGACCTGGCGCTGCCGCTGCGCCATGCCGCCCGCTGGGGAACCTTCCCACTTGCCCGCCTGCGCCTGGACGCCACCCCGCAGGGGATTATCCAGGAACTGGAGGTGCAATCCTCCCCGTGGGAAGTGGATCCATCGCCTGCACCCCTGCGCATCCTGCAGATGGAACCGGATGACGATCCCTCCCACGCCCACCCCCGTCTGCTCCACCTGCGCTGGCAGGGCGGTGACTGCACCTTGAAGCTGGATCCACCCCGTCCGCTGCTGGTGAACCTGGCAGCCCTGCTCCGGCGGCTGGACCCCGATCTGCTGCTGGCAGATTGGGGGGATACCTGGCTGCTGCCGTGGCTGCTTGCGCAGGCGGGGGCGCTTGGGCTGCCGCTGCCGCTCAGCCGCGACCCGGAACGAATCCCCCTGTATCGGAAGGAGCGCAGCTATATGGCGTATGGTCAGGTGGTGCACCGCGGCCAGCAGGTGATGCTGTATGGACGCTGGCACCTGGATTGTTACAACTCCCTGTTGTACGGGGATTACGACCTGGAGGGCGTACTGGAAACCGCGCGGGTCACCTCGCAGCCGGTGCAGCAGGCAGCCCGGCTTTCCCCGGGCAGTGGAATTTCCGCCATGCAGATTGTCACTGCACTGCGCGGCAAAATCCTGGTCCCGTGGCGCAAGCAGCAGGTGGAGCAGCCCCGCACTGCGCTGGATTTACTGCACGCCGATCAGGGCGGGCTGGTGTACCAGCCAATTTGCGGGCTGCATG
>JAGVUS010000319.1 GCA_019136175.1 Chloroflexota bacterium
ATATGCTCTAAATGCATATGCCATCTCCCTTCCATATGCTTCACCTATTGCTCTTAGCAATCCAACTCCAGGTACTGACAAACTACATGAAAAATGCCTAGGTGATTGGGCTCCATCATATGAAATAAATTTTCCATCTATCACATCAAACCCTGTATATGAATAATTCCCCCAAAAAAAATCAATTCCTTTATCCACATCCCACTTTTTGTCGCCAAAACTAATCAAAACCGGGACATTATTTTTAATATCAGAGATAATCTCATCTTCGCTTACCCCCTTTATCATCGCCGCCGCCCTAATTAACGCGGTTTGCATTAATTCCTCACCGTCTGCAATTCCAACCATATCAG
Source organism: Chloroflexota bacterium (assembly GCA_019136175.1). GTDB lineage: Bacteria > Chloroflexota > Anaerolineae > Anaerolineales > Anaerolineaceae > CALMHE01. Next base: position 354 of record JAGVUS010000319.1, read on the forward strand.
AAGCAAATTTTTGGCTATAGTCAAACTGGGTTTGATCCAAGGGAACACCTGTAATGGTAGCCCCATCTTCTGAAAAAGCAAAGATACACTGGGGAGTTACAGCCCCATCTCTAGGCACAAACTCACCCATTTGGGCATACAATCTCAGCGGGATAATGGTGTGAACTGATTGGTCAACCAGAGAATAGTATTCCGTGTTTTCGTTATCAAGGGTGGATCTTGTGAAGTATCTCGCAAAACCTATTTCGTTTCCATCCTTATCATAGATGTACAAGGTCGTTCTTTCAAAAATCGAAAACGAAAAATCATTGGCAGGACGTTCAACGAAGGATTTTGCCTCACGATCGTACACCCACATGACCGGCATCACACTTTTAATCTGTTCAGCCAAATTCACGTCGGGTGTTTCCCATCTTGGGTCGACAAAATCGACCCACTGCCCGGCGTCCATGTCCAACTTTTTCACAATCATTCCGGATCCATCATAAATCACCGGAATTCCATCTTGATCCACCGACAGCCATTGTCCCTCAGCCCATCCGGTTAATTCCAAAGGCTCAAAACTTTCTTGAATATCCGTCCCACTCACTTCCGGCGGGAATTCAGAAAATGTACCGTCAGTGCCAATCGGGACAGAAATTAATCTGCTGCCGCCATCCCCATTCGCCTCAATCACCACCAATACCCGGGTGGGAGCCTCGGGGTCATCATAGATGTATTTCCATGTCAACTGGATGGTTTGTAGATCGAAGGGTCTGTTCTCAAAATAAACCCAATATTTCAACCATCGTTCAATGACAGTTTTTTGAAACAATGCCGATTCAGAATTGTTCAAAGTTTCCTGGTCTGACGTGTAACTATCCCCAGACTCCTGAACCTGATAAGCCATTGGAATAACTTGCGGGGTTACCTCAGCAGTTCCAGTCAAATTTGGATTGATTGTTGCTTCATTCGGCAACACTCCCGTTGGAAGCGGTCCTGTCTCCACCGGTGATATCGTGCAGGCAGCAATTCCTGTTGTGATCCCAACCACAGCCAATGCAACCAGGCTCCACTTTTTGAGAAAGTGCGTCAATTTCCTTTTGGATTTGGTCATCGTTGGACCCCTTTCCTCAATTCATGATGGAAAATCATCATCCGGCTGCAGGATGATTTGATGCTTCAAACCAGTCTAAAAACCAGGGCTTGATGATGGGGAATGCGGGCTGTGCTGCCCGATCATACAGATCCACCTGGCTGAAGGCAGCCTTTCCTGATTGGTCAGTAATGATTTGCCTTCCCATTCTTCTGCGATGATGGAATTTTATCACAGGCAGTCCAGTCTCCAAAAAACCCTCCCCGGCAGTACCGGGGAGGGTTGAGAGGGTTCTTTACTGTGCCTGTTTTACGGCTGGGCGGCATCCACCGCCGCCTGCAGGGCGGTCTTGATGGTGCTGAAGCTCAAGCCATTCTGGGTACAGTAATCCTTCACCAGCATCCCGCGGGCAACCGGCAGCGGTCCGCCAATGATTTCCTCAATCTTCTCCTGGCTGACGCCCCAATCCAGCAAATCCTGGAAGGTGGTTTTCCCCGCCACCAACCCGGCTTCGGGAACATGTTCCTCTGTGGCAGCAGCAGTGGCTTCCGGTGTGGCAATTGCTGCCGGGGTGGCTGCCACTTCCTGCACGGCAGCCGCATCCAGGGAAACGGTATGAGTTTCCAGGTAGGCAAGTTGTTCTTCCGTCAAACCACCGCGGGCAATCAGCAGATCCACGGCAGGCGCAGGCAGGGCATCTTCCACCAGGTCATAGGGCAGGTGATTGTAGAGCGCTACAAAGAGCCGCAGCGAGCCGGTGCCAATCTCCTGCTCCAGACCGCTGTACATTTCCTCCAGTGATTTTGCCTGGAAGGCTGCCACATCGGCATCC
>JAGVUS010000362.1 GCA_019136175.1 Chloroflexota bacterium
AATCTATCCCCCACTGATTCTCATCAGTACAACCTCATATTACGGAGCACCGGATGAAATCACACCTGCTGAAAGTATTTGTTGTTGTGGTGATTCTATTCACCAGCATCCTCACGGCGTCACCCTCTGCGCCTGTCACAGCCGCCACCGACAAGGTGGACCCATTGCTGTTTCAGCGGATATCCGCTGAAGGTCATGCGGAATATTACGTCATCATGACCGAACAGGCGGATGTATCTGCTGCCGCCAGCCTCTCCACCAAGGAGGAGCGCGCCACCTATGTCTTCAATGCTCTGACAACGTTGGCAGAGAAGACGCAGAAACCCCTGCTTGCCCAACTGGAAAGAGACGGTGCAACCTACCAGTCCATGTACATTCAGAACATGATCAGGGTGGACAGTGGAATCAACACGCTGAACTGGTTATCCACCCGCCCCGAAGTGGCAAGGATTGTGGTCCCTCCCACCCCAAAGATGGACCCGGTCATCAAACAGATGACCCCCGAGCAGAAAACCAAAGCCATTGAATGGAATATTCTCCGCATCGGTGCAGATGATGTCTGGGGAATGGGTTTTGATGGTGACGGCATGGTGCTTGCCTCCAATGACACGGGGGTGGAATACACCCATCCCGCGCTGGTCAACCATTATCGCGGGACAACTGGTCCAGGCACGTATAACCATAACTACAACTGGTGGGATGGCAACAGCGGGTATGCCTACCCCCATGATTATGATGGTCACGGCACGCACACCACCGGTACCATGGTCGGTGATGACGGTGTTGGCAACCAGGTAGGTGTTGCGCCCGGCGCCCAGTGGATTGCCTGTGCCGGGATTGGCAACGGCGACACGGATACGGTGGAGTGCTTCCAGTTCTTCCTTGCCCCGTGGGACCTGAACCAGGCAAATCCCAACCCCACCCTGGCTCCCGATGCCATCAACAATTCCTGGTACGACCCCTCTGGTTTTGATTACCGCACCATCATTCAAAACCTGAATGCTGCCGGGATTGCAGTGATTAAATCTGCAGGCAACCAGGGATCGGGATGCAGCACCATCAGCAATCCCGGTTATGTACCTGAAATCATCGCCACTGCCAACTTCATGCAGGGAGACATCATTTCATCCTCTTCCAGCCGTGGTCCCAGCAGCAATTACGGCACCACCATCCTCAAGCCCGAAGTGGCTGCCCCCGGCACCAACATCCGCTCCTCGGTCCCTGGCGGCGGATATGAAGGCGGATGGTCGGGAACCAGTATGGCTGCCCCCCACACTACCGCATTAATCGGATTGATGTGGAGTGCAGCCCCCTGCCTGCAGGGTGACGTACCCACCACCAAGACCATCCTGCAGGATACTGCGGATGAGAAGATCGATGCCCAATGCGCCCCGTTTGTCGGTCACCCGAATGATGTTTGGGGTTACGGCATCCTGGACAGCGTGGAAGCAGTCAATACTGCAATTGCCTGGTGTTCCGACCAGGGCACACTGGAAGGTACGGTAACCGATTCTGTCACCAGCAATCCCCTGCAGGATGTCTCCGTGGTTGCCGTGGAAACCGGCGGCTATACCCGCAGCCTGACCACGGATGCCAGCGGATTCTACACAACGGAAACCATTACCGGCACCTACACCGTTACCGCCAGCCTGTACGGCTATGAAACCGCCACAATCACAGGTGTGGAAGTTGTAGCGGACACCACCACCACCCAAGACATTGCCCTGACACCCGCCCAGGTGTACACCATCAGCGGTATTGTCACAGACTCGGTCAGCGGAATTCCATTGAGCGCAACCATTACCCTGCTTGATACGCCAGTGTCACCCGTAACCAGCGACCCTGTCACTGGAGCATACAGTATTGACGTGGCGGCAGGTACATACACGCTGCGAGCAGAAGCGGATGCTCATACATCATTGGAAGTCCCAGTTGAAGTGACCGGCGATCTTACGCAGGACCTGGAACTGGACCCTGTACCCTGCATCCTGATGGTTGATGATGATGCCGGTGGTTCGTACGAATCGTATTTCACCTCCGCCCTGGATGCCCTGTCACTGGATTATTCCCTCTGGAATACATCCTCCAGTGGTTCACCCACCCTGGCGGATATGGCTGATTACAATATGGTCTTCTGGTCCACCGGAGAAGACTGGACAACCACCATATCGAGTACAGAAGAAAGTGCACTTGCAGCCTACCTGGACCAGGGAGGACGTTTCTTCCTTTCCTCTCAGGATTACCTCTATGATGTTGGT
>JAGVUS010000149.1 GCA_019136175.1 Chloroflexota bacterium
TTTGTTTCATAAGGAGTTCAAAATGAAAACCCTCATTAAAGTTGCCCTGTTTTTACTGGTTTTGAGCCTGCTGCCCCTGTCCGTTCAACCGGTGCAGGCAACGGGAAATGTCATCATCACCAAGACCGCCGTCACTTCCTATGACCGGCAGTATTTCTGGGACGTCACCAAGACCGGCGACGCCGACTCCCTGCTGCTGGCGCCAGGCGAAGCGCATACCGTCAATTACCAGGCAGTTGCCAGCGTGGATCACGTGGTGGAAAGCAATTTCCAGGTTGCGGGAACCATCTCCATCCAGAACGCTGGAAACGTTTCGTACCGCATCACCAGGGTGGTTGACTCCCTGGGTGTGCCGGTTACCTGTAACGTGGGCTTGCCCTTCACCCTTTCTCCCGGGTTCGCCATCTCCTGCACTTATTCTGCAACCCTGCCCGCCAAGGCGGACGGCACCAACACTGCCACCGTCTATGCCTGGAACCCGATTGAGGGTGTGGAAGTTGTGCTTGGCGGCGCCAGCGTTGGGTATGCCTTTGGCGCTCCCGCCAGTGAAATTGACGAATGTGTCAATGTGAACGACAGCATGGTTCACCTTTACGTATTCCCACGAATTTGTGGGCGGCGCTGAATGCACTGTCACACCGGTTGTCAATACCGTCACCGAGACCGGGCAGGATACCGGCAACCTTCACGACCAGGCTTCCTGGACGGTTGTTGTGACCACCCCCTGCGACCAGGGCTGCACGCTGACCATCGGCTACTGGAAGACCCATTCCATCTACGGTCCGGCGCAGTATGACGACACCTGGGCGGGTTACCAGGACGCCCCATTCTATGGCAATGGCGTCACCTGGTACCAGATGATCCAGATGAATCCCGCGGGCGGGAATCCGTACATCCAGCTTGCACGCCAATACATTGGAGCCAAGCTGAACCAGGCGAACGGCGCCGATGTCTCGGCGATTGCGTCCACCCTGGCGAGCGCGGAAACCTGGCTGAGCGGCTATACCTATACCGCCACCTTCACCAAGGCGCAGAAATCCGCCATGGTTGCCCTGGCATCCACGCTGGATTCCTACAACAATGGCTTGATCGGTCCGGGACACTGCTCCGAGTAAGATTTGCCTGATGCATCAAAAACAGGCTGCCTTCACGGCAGCCTGTTTTGTTATTCATCCATTTTATCCTGATTTAATCTTAACAAAATTGCGCTTTTCCTTATTTTTCTCCGGGTACTATATTTTTCACTAGATATATGCTACTATCATTTTACAGTACTGCATCCCGTCAACGGGAAATGTTGTGCTGGAAAATCAACAGGGGTGGCTTTGAACTGACGGTTACATCTGGTCGCCTATCCCGCAGGAGCGGGAAAGACCGTCAGGGAGCCAGTGGCGAAACCGGCCCAATCCATTGGATTGCCGGTTTTTTGATTAAAAACCGGGTGCAGTGAGGTGAAATCAAAAAATTCCGATGGATCCTGTCAATCCACCTTTTCTTTATCCGTTTTTTTTGAAAGGAGAATACCAATGAAAACCCTCATGAAAGTTGTGCTGTTCCTGCTGCTCTTCAGCCTGCTGCCGCTGGCAGGGTCGGTGGAGGCAGCAAGGATCGATCCACCCTTCCGGGAGGACCGCCCGATCTTCATTCAAACCCCCAACCTGACGGTCACCAAAACCGCGGACGCGACCTTTGATGTCACCTATATCTGGGATCTATCCAAGGTGGGCGACCAGACCTACCTGGAATTGATGCCCGGGCAGACCTTCACGGTGAATTATGACGTCACCGCCTGGGTTGTGGATATCATCCAGACGGATGCGGTTGTCAGCGGCACCATCACCGTCTATAACAATGGCGGGATGACGCCGTACATCACCTCGGTTGAGGATTCCCTGCCGGGAGCGGTTGTGACCTGCGACATGGTCCTGCCGGCATACCTCCACCCGGGGCACACCCTGACGTGCACCTACGCCGCCACGGTGACCGGGGATATCCCGGCAATGAATTATGTGTATGTGTACCGCCAGGTGGATCCATATGGCAACGTTGGGCTTGCCGCCACGGGCGAAGCTCCCATCATCCAACATCCTGCAACGTTGGTGGATGACTGTGTGGAAGTGACGGATGACCAGTATGGTTACCTGGGTACAGTTTGCGCCGGTGAGGTGACTTCCTTCGTCTTTGAATACACCCTGGATGTGTTTGGCGGTGAATGCGGTTTGACCCAGTTCCCCAATATCGCCACCCTGACCACCGATGACACCCAGACGGTGCTGACGGACAACTGGGTGGTGGATGTCTATGTGAATTGCGATGGGGGCTGCACGCTGACCATCGGCTACTGGAAGACCCACTCCATTTACGGACCGGCACCCTACGATGACACCTGGGCGCTGGTTGGCGAGGATACCCAGTTCTTCAATAACGTGGGCGTTTCCTGGTACCAGATCGCATGGATGCCGCCTGCAGGCGGCAATGCCTATATCATCCTGGCGCAGCAGTATATTGCCGCCTACCTGAACGGTTTGAACGGGGCGGATCAATCCGCCATCCTGGACGAACTGGCGGAGGCGGAATACTGGCTGGGTTACTACAACTGGAACAGCTACATTCCCAAGGCGGACCGGGCAATTATCAAGGTGCTGGCGGACATACTTGACCAGTACAACAATGGCTATATTGGTCCGGG
>JAGVUS010000133.1 GCA_019136175.1 Chloroflexota bacterium
TCCAGCACCGGCGTGGTGGTGATGAACATACGCACGCCCCGGGCGCGCAGCAGTTCGTGATTTTCGGCAGTGGTGGTATTGGTGACCACCCACTTGCCGCGCAGATCATCGGGCATGTGCTTGCGCATGTAGAGGAAATCCCCGGCAATCAGGTCGGCTTCCTGCCAGTACTTGTGGAACTTGGGGACAATCGGCTCGTCCTTGTAACCCGGCGGGAAGATTGTCTTGAGGGGCAGGTAGCTGACAATGGGCAGCAGGATTGCAGCAACCCGGTAAAAATTCTGCAGCCCGCGGATGGGAATGGGCAGATCAAATTCCATCATCAGGTCGCCCGCGGTGATTTCATCCGAAACCTCGTTGGCGGCAATTGCCAGCCCCAGGCGGTCCACCGCCATGGTGACAAACGCTTTTTTGAAGTGGGGGATTTCGCCGCCCAGCTGGGGCTTTGCCAGTTCGAAAACACGCCGCTCCAGGGTGTGCTTCAACCCGGAGCCGTCCACCACGGGGGTGTGATGGACATCCTTGACCAGCTTGAAGGCGGAACGCAGCGGATAGCGTTTTTTTCCTTTGGGGGTGGGCAGGTAGAGGTAGAGGTCCACCCCTCCCACCGAAAGACAGTCCACCTTGCCGTCCAGTTCAGCGTAAAGCTGTTGGGCGCGGCGCACATCTCCGCCGGTTCCAATCCGTTCAATGCTGATTTCCATGCCGTTTAAATTGACAATTACTTTTTTGTCACGACTGGGACTCCCCAGGCTGACGCTGACAGCACGTTTCATGGATCACTGCTCCTGCACAATGGGATATCCCTTATATTAGCACAGAATATCCGGGCAATGCGTTCCATTGGACTTTTACCAACCAGGAATGGATGGATGACAGGATGGAAAAGTGACATTCATATGCTATACTGGTTTCATAACCATATAGGAGGGCTAGATGAATGATGTAATATTGATGGACTTGTACAAGAATCGGGAAGTCTATTGTCCGAACAGCTCCAATCCCGTAAAACCCTGCGGTGACCCGGTTCCAGCAGGGAATAACAAGGTTTTTTTCACACACCGGCGGATGAATTTTGATGGTTTCACAACCCACTGGTACTCTTCCAACCGGTTTGCGGTCTATACCTGTCCGGTTTGCGGACAGCGGGTGGAAATTGAGGTGAAAGTCCCGATTGTTGAGTAGGGAAAATCCTATCCCCGTTCGGCGGTCAGCACCAGGTTACCGCTGGCAGCAGGGTCAAAAGGATCCCCTGCCAGGCTTCCCCAGGCGGTTACCCTGCCAAAACCTGCCCGATGCAGGGCGTCAACCAGGTCGGTTTTGCGCTGCGGAAGCAGCCTGGTCTGAAGCAATTGTTGCTGCCAGGGGCTGCCCCCTGCCCGGTGCAGGGAGAGGATATTGAAAGTGATCAAGCCGTCCGGTTCAAAATCGTAAAAGCGGATGAACAGCCAATCCTCGTCGCCTTCATGGGCAGCTTCCGGTCCCATCCAGCGCTGTCGGTTTTCCAGCACGGCATCAAAATTACGGTTTTGGATGACCAGCCGTCCGCCGGGCTGCAGGCAGGCGGCAAAATCCAGCAGGGCAGAATCAAGTGCGGCGTGGGAGAGCAGGTGGGGCAGGGAATTACCAAGGCACAGCAGGGCATGAAAGCCGCCCGTGCCAAAGGTTTCCGACAGGCTGCCAAAACCGGCTGCCTCGAACTGCACCGTCACCCCCGCCTGGCAGGCATGGAGGCGTGCCTGTTCCACCATTGGCTCGCTCAGGTCCGCCCCGGCGATGGCATATCCCCGCTGCGCCAGTGCAATTGCATGCTGCCCGGTGCCGCAGGCTGTATCCAGCACCCGCCCTTGTTCCGGTGTGCCAATCTGCTCCATCAGGAAGGGCAGTTCATATGTCAGCCGGTTCTTCCAGTTGACGAAACGATCGTAATCCCCTGCAAATGCATCGTACATGGCATTTCCTTCGTATCTGTTCAGCGGGCAGGGTGAATTTCGTTGCCCTGCCCGCTGGATATTATACCCCTGCTAGGGGAGCATTTCCTGTTCCAGCGTTTCCGCCAGTGCCAGGTATTTCTCGTGCACGCCTTCGCCGGTCTCCTCGTGTTCCACGTGTTCAAATCCCTGGTTGACATCTTCCTGCTGAGATTCTGGAATTACTCGGTTTGCCATGGGAAAAAGGATGTTATCCTCCTTGAAAATGTGCGCCTGCAGAAGCTGGGCGTATCCCCTTGCATTTTCAATCACAAGCTGCCGGGCCCCCGTGTATAGATGCGTCCCTGCTCATGGTCTGCCAGCATGACGCCAATCGGTCCGCCCTGGACGGGAACGCCGCGTTCTGCCATTGCCTTGAAGAGAACCCCTTCCTCCTTGGCGTGGTGGCAGCCATCGGCAAACCCGCGGATGAATTGGGCGGCATCCAGGAAAAATTCCGGGCGAACGGTTTCCCCGTTTTCCAGTTTTTC
>JAGVUS010000361.1 GCA_019136175.1 Chloroflexota bacterium
GTTGTCTCTTTCTCTCGCGAGGACGGGTTTTTTAATCGAGTACAATCCTATACCATTCTTTTGGGAATATTGATTGCCATCATTGTGGCAATCATCCTGTACAATATCCTGATCCGGACGGATAAAATCTCCGGGGTTCTGGAGTTCCAATCACTGGTTGGGAAGGCACCAATAGTTGAATTTTCCCTCAACAGCGGAAAAAACTGGGCAACGATTAACCGCCGGCAGCTTGAAGACTACCCGCAACTGGATTTGGTTAAAGTTCGTGTTTCTTATGCATCCCGGGCATCCAAAAAGCAATTGTCCGATGGTCAGAACCAGGTTGGGTTTGACCTGAATGATGGTTCAAGCCCGCAACGGGATGTAAAGGTGGAGTTTACCCTTAAGCAAAGCGGAGTCCATTTGCAGAAAACTCTCTCTCTGGACACGCCGGACGGATAAAATCTCTGGGGTTCTGGAGTTCCAATCACTGGTTGGGAATGCAACAATAGCTGAATTTTCCCTCAACAGCGGAAAAAACTGGGCAACGATTAACCGCCGGCAGTTTGAAAACTACCCCCAACTGGATTTGGTTAAAGTTCGTGTTTCTTATGCATCCCGGGCATCCAAAAAGCAATTGTCCGATGGTCAGAACCAGGTTGGGTTTGACCTGGATGATGGTTCAAGTCTGCAACGAGATGTAAAGGTGGAGTTTACCCTTAAGCAAAGCGGAGTCCATTCGCAGGAAACTCTCTCTCCGGACACCCCGGTTGGATATAGTGATGACTCAGTCGCTCAAGTGGTTTATAAAAAACAATGAACCGCTTTAATCATTTTGAAAATTATGGAGGAAAGGAAAAATGACACGTCCTGCTGTAATCATCGGTCTGGGTGGAACTGGTCAGTGGATTCTGACATTTCTTAAGAAAGATTTGCTGGAAATTGGGAATGGACAGCTCCCCAAGGAAGTGCAATTACTTTGTTTTGATACCACATCCCAGGTATCTGTAGAGGCGGGATACGGCGCCAAGAAGAGTAACGAGGAAGCAGTACGAGCTGGTGCAGTTCGTTTGGAAGATGGAACTGAGTTCGTTCCAATTGGCGCAAATGTTACTGATCTGGCAAAAGGGATTTCGCGTAATGAATACCCCCATCTGCAATGGTACCCTGCAGGCTCCTACCTCGCGAAATTAAACCCGGGGGCTTTTAATACCAGGGAAGGCAGCGGTCAAATCCGGCACATGGGTAGGATTTCCTTGTTTCAGGATGTAACAGCCCCCACAAACTCGAAAGTTCTCTCGCATTTACGGAGAGTTTTCAGTAATATCAAAACCCATGGAATGGTCAGTGCCGACCGCCAGCTGGAAATCATTATCATTGGTTCACTGGCAGGCGGAACCGGAGCTGGGTTGCTTGTGGATATTGCATTGCTTGCCCGTGAACAGGCGGCAAAACTTGGGTTGAAAACAGCGGTTGTCCGCGGTTTCTTTGTGCTGCCACGCGCCTTCATTAATGGCGTGGGTCAAGGTACGGATATGTATGCCCGGGCATTTGCTGCCTGGCGCGAATTGGATCGTTTTATGATTGTGAGTGACCGTTTTGGCATTCGCCAGATGGTGTACAACCCCAACGTGGCAGATTTGCAAGTCACCATTGACAAACGTGCTTACGATGTCTCTTATATGGTGGACACTGCCCGCAATACAGAAAATTCTCTGGATAATATGCCGGCTGATAGGGGCGTTTACCCGGCAGTTGCACAGGTCATCTCTGCAATCCTGGATGGGAAAGCTGGTGCAAAGTACACTGAATTTGTTTCTACCAATCTCGCCGGGAAGCTTGCTCAGCTGCCAGTAGCGCCATATCACTCTGCAATTGGCTCCTACACGCTAAAGGTTCCTGTATATTACGCCAAAGAGAAATTTTCGCATCAACTGGCGCTGGAGGTATTAAAGCTCTTCCTGCAGCCGCGGGTAAATGATAAAGGCTGGGCTGTGGGGGTTTCGGAACTTCATAACCGGGAGGTTCAGGCGGGTATGCCGGGGCTCAATTCCGTGTTGGACTTCCTTGGTATGTCTGCCCTCAATATCCAGGGGGTGGATATCCCCAACACTCAATTCCTGCCGATGGTCTCGGAAGTTCGCAAAGCCCAGGCTGCCAACACGGATGGGAATCTGATAACCCAGGTTGCCAAGGGAGGGTTAAGTTCTGCTCAAAACCGGTGGCTGCTGGCATTAACGAACATTGGAGTCGATGACGCGGGCAAGCAGCT
>JAGVUS010000170.1 GCA_019136175.1 Chloroflexota bacterium
TGTGGTCGGCAAGGCAAAATCCGGGAATGCCCAAAAAGCCAAACGCCCCATCGCCGCCATTCTCAAATACCTCACCCTCTGGAATGACCACGTCCTGGAAGCCTTCCCCGCCGGAAAAGTCCCCCCCGTGGAAGAGGTCACTTTGCGAACCGAAAAGGAAATGGAGCCATACCTGCGAGAACCACTCAGCCCGGGCTGGAAGCCGGTCTATGGACTTCCCCGCATTGGTCAGGGAACCGAAGTTTAATGTACCAAAACGACACCGATAAAGGAGAAATGCAATGAAAGGTAAAATGTTGGGTGTAACCCTGGTTGCGGATTGGGAGCCCAAACCCGGTTTCAAGCTGGGCTCAAAAGATATTGAGGGAAGGCAGACTTACCTGGGCAGCCAGGTATGGCGTCACCCGAGGTTTGAAATCCGCGAATATGATATTCCCACCCCCGGGGATGATGAAGTGCTACTGGAAGTAAAAGCCTGTGGAATTTGCGGATCCGATGTCCACATGGCACAGGCGGATCAGGATGGATATATCTTCTACCCGGGCTTGACCGGATTCCCCAGCATCCTGGGGCACGAATTTTCCGGCGTGGTGGTGGAAGCCGGGAAAAAAGCGTTTGACAAGCGCACCAATAAGCCCTTTAAGGGTGGCGAAGCAGTCACTTCGGAGGAAATGCTATGGTGCGGTTCCTGCAAACCCTGCGCTGACGGCTATCCAAACCATTGCGAACGACTGGACGAAGTTGGTTTTAATGTCAATGGAGCTTATGCAAAATACATGGTTCTGCCCGCCCGCACACTCTGGAGCCTGGAACCGCTGCGCAAGAATTATACAAAGGAGAATCTGTTCCTTGCTGGCAGCCTGGTGGAACCGACCTGCGTTGCCTACAATGCAGTGATTGAACGCGGTGGCGGTATTCGACCGGGTGATCGCGTGGTCATCCTGGGTGCTGGTCCGGTTGGGATTGCAGCCTGTGCCATTCTGAAACGGGCAGGCGCATCCCAGGTCATTGTGTCCGAGACCGAGGACGTCCGCGCAAAAATGGCAATGAAGCTTGGGGCGGACTATCACATCAACCCACTCAAGGAAGATTTTGCCGACCACGTCCTGGAAATCACGGATGGCATGGGAGCCGATCTCTTCATGGAAGCAACCGGTTTACCCACCGTGGTTTACCCCGGCATTGAACGGGTCATCTGGGAAGGCAGAACCCTGAACAGCAAAGTGATTGTCACTGCCCGGGCGGAGGCAAAAATGCCCGTCACCGGCGAAGTCCTGCAGGTGCGCCGGGCGCAAATCATTGGCGCCCAGGGGCATTCCGGTCATGGAACCTTCCCGCGCGTTATTGAGTGCATGGCAACCGGCATGGATATGACTCCCATGAGTACCAAGAAGATCAAGCTGGAAGAATTGCCCGAAAATATCCTGCGGCTGCAAAACGACCGGTCGGAAGTTAAAATCACCTATATTGCATCTTAAGATTCGGGGGGCAGCCTATGAACAAGGCTGCCCCTCTTCATCCATACCGGAACCAACCGGTAACAGACGCATCATTCCCCCAGCAGGGAGTGGACATTCATTTTCCTTGGGAGATCTCCAATTTATGAAAGTCTCCATCGTTTTATCAACACAGCAGACCAGGTTCCAGGCAGCCACCTTCTCCGGCGAATTGGAATCCAACCTGGCAAATATTGCTTCCATGGGATACCAAGGAGTGGAATTGGCAATCCGGGATCCCAGGCTGGTGGATACAGACTCCCTGGTGCATCTCCTTGCCCGGCAAAATTTGCGGGTTCCCGCCATTGGCACCGGACAGGCATGGGGGGAGGAAGGTCTTTCATTTACGGATCCCGATCCCCAAATTCGAAGGGCGGCAATTGACCGCATTAAAAGCCATATTCCCCTTGCCGACCGACTGGGAGCAATCATTATTATCGGGCTGTTGCGGGGAATCGTCAAACCAGGAGTGAGTACCGCATCTGCAATGGATTGGCTATGCGAAGCTATTTCCGAGTGCAGCCGGGAAGCCAGTCATCACGGGGTCCGCCTGGCACTGGAGCCAATCAACCGGTATGAAACCACTCTGATCAACACTGTTTCTCAAGGGTTGGAACTGGTGAAGATGGTCAATGCAGAAAATTTTGGTTTATTGCTGGATACCTTTCACATGAACATCGAGGAAGGCAGCATTGAACAAAGCATCCGAACATGCGGACGGCGG
>JAGVUS010000130.1 GCA_019136175.1 Chloroflexota bacterium
AAACCCTGCTTGCCCGCCTGCAGGAATACCGCGCCGCCCTCATCTCCGCGGCGGTCACCGGGAAGATGAATGTATCTCAATTTCAGAAGGAGCAGACATGAACTACGATATTGACAATCTGGTCCTGGATTTTGCCCGCCGTACACGCAAAAATCTTGAATATATTGAATCCTGCAGCCGGGATGCGGACAGCCAGGTGTATGAGTTTACCCAGCTGATCAATTCCCTGCTGGGATTGCTGGTATTTCCCAAGGAAAAATTTTGGGATAACATTCCCAAAAAATCCCTCGCCGAACTGGTTGCCGAAGGCTGGCCCGCCATGCAACCGGTGGAGGACTGGCTGGAGGAAGATTATTTGAGGCAGCTGGTGCGCACGCTGCGCAACGGCATTGTGCATTTCAATCTCGAGTTTACGACCAACGCCCAGAACGAATTGTCTTGTGTGCGCATCTGGAATACCGGGCGGAATAAATCGACCAAGAAATCAGAGATCACCTGGAAAGCAGAGCTTACGACAGAAGAACTGAAGATAATTGTGTATAAATTCATTGAGATGATCGAAACCATGAGGAAACCCGAGGCTTCGTCATAAGGATTGTTATCGTAATGGATCGTGATCGGCGAATTTCCGGAAGGCGCGAAACCCATGCCTACAATCTCTGAAAAGAATTTTGAAGAAACCATCCCAGCCGCCCTGCTGGCAGGCGGACCGGATGCCCCCCTGCAGGGCAGCCAAACCCTGGCTGAACCATCCGCTGCCGGCGGAGTGTATCCCCCCGGCGGATATCACCACCGTTCCCCGGCGGATTATGACCGGTCGCTGTGCCTGATCGCCCGGGACGTGCTGGATTTCATCCTCATCACCCAGCCCAAAGAATGGGAAAAGCTGCGCAAATCCTTCTCCGGCGATGTGCAGGCGCATTTTTTGGAACGCCTGGCAAAGGAGATCAGCCAGCACGGCACCCTGCACGTACTGCGCAAGGGCATCCGCGACCTGGGCTGTAAATTCCAGATGGCTTTTTTCCCGCCTGCCAGCGGATTGAACCCGGAGTTTCAAAAGAAATACCAGGGCAACATCTTCAGCGTGGTGCGCCAGCTCAAATACAGCCACAACAACGAAAACAGCCTGGACCTGGTGCTGTTTCTCAACGGTCTGCCCATCTTCACGGCGGAGTTAAAGAACCCGCTCAACGGGCAGACGGTGGAAAATGCCATCCGCCAGTACCGCACCACCCGCGATCCCCGCGAACCCCTGTTTGCCTACCGGCGCTGCCTGGCACACTTCGCCGTGGACCCGGAATGGGTCTATTTTGCCACCCGGCTGGAGGGGGAAAAGACCCGCTTCATCCCCTTCAACCAGGGCTATCACCTGGGCGCAGGCAACCCGCCCTCCTGGCGCGGCTTTGCCACCGCCTATCTGTGGGAACAGATCTGGGCGCGGGACAGCGTCTTGAACCTGCTGCAATATTTTATTCACGAGTACGAGGAGGAAGACGAAACCGGCAAAAAGACCGGCAAGCGCATCCTCATCTTCCCGCGTTATCACCAGCTGGACGCCGTCCGCCGCCTGGTTGCCGATGCGCGCCAGAAGGGCGCCGGTCAGCATTACCTGATTCAACACTCGGCGGGCAGCGGTAAAAGCAATTCCATCGCCTGGCTGGCGCACCAATTATCGGTGCTGCACAACGACCAGGATCAGCGCGCCTTTGATTCGGTGGTGGTCATCACCGACCGGCGCGTCCTGGACCGGCAGCTGCAGTCAACAGTCCGCCAGTTTGAACAGACCCTGGGCACTGTTGAAACCATCACTGAAAATTCGCAGCAGCTGCGAAAAGCATTGGAGGACGGGAAAAACATCATCGTCACCACCCTCCAAAAATTCCCGGTGATCTCCCAACAGGTGCGGGACCTGCCCGGGAAACGATTTGCGGTCATCATCGATGAGGCGCACTCCTCTCAATCCGGTGAAGCAACCCGGCATTTGAATACCGTCCTGGCTGCCGGAAGCCTGGAGGAGGCGGAAGCCCTGGATGGCGCCGGGGAGGAGGAGGGTCCGGAAGACCAGGTTTTAAAAGAGATTCGAAGCCGCGGGCAGCTGCCCAATGCAAGTTATTTTGCCTTTACCGCCACGCCCAAAGCGAAAACCCTGGAATTATTCGGCACGTGCAACCAGAACGGAGAGTATCACCCCTTCAGTCTTTATCCCAT
>JAGVUS010000409.1 GCA_019136175.1 Chloroflexota bacterium
TACGAGGTTGATTTGAACAGGATTGGGTTTTATGTGCAAAAACGATTAAAAAAACCCCAAAAATTGGTGACAATATGGATTGTGTCACCCCTTTTTTGGTGATACCTTACACATGACAAACTCTTCCGATTGGTGTATAAGCTTTAAGAATCATTCGGTATTCCCTGCCTGGAGGTTTTTCCATGTATTTATATATCCTGATTGGGGCGGGAGCATTGGGATGCGCCATTATGGCAATCATTGCAAAGAAGCTGCTGTCGTCAGCCATCTGGCTGGCGGGAACCAGCGCACTGGTTGCCCTGTTGATCTATTTGCTTGGCGCGCCTGAGGTTGCCGTCATTGAGTTGAGTGTTGGGGCGGGTTTGGTGACGGTGTTGTTTGTGTTTGCCATCAACATCGCAGGTGACGAACCCATCAAGCTCCGAGCCATTCCGCCGCGCTGGTTGAGTGGAATCCTGATTCTATTTGCCATTGGGCTGCTGGGCTATTTTGCAGTGGTTCCGCTGATGGAGCTGGGCGCCGTGGATCTGCCTGTTTCCATGGACGCGGATTTCCGCTCAGTCCTCTGGCAGGAACGCAACCTGGATGTGTTGCTTCAGGTCTTGATCATCTTCACCGGCGTGTTGGGGATGATGGGATTGCTGGCGGAAGGGCATAAAAAGGAATCCCATCCCGCCAATGAGGAGGAGAAACCGGCATGAGCATGAATGTTCCCTCTGTTTTTCTGATTGTTGTCATCGGACTGCTGGGCGTGGGTTTGTATGCGCTTCTGACAGTTCGAAATTTGATTAAAGTCGTGGTTGCTCTGCAAATCCTGGTGAAGGGTGCCATGCTTGCCTTCGTCCTGGTGGGACGGTTGACCGGTCAGGTGAACCTGGGGCAAAGCCTGGCACTCACCGTCATTGTAGCGGATACGATTGTTGCTGTCGTCGGTCTCACCTTGGCGGTCCAGGTGCGGCGAAAATTTGGCAGCCTCGACATTAAAGATCTGACCACCCTGAAGAGGTAAGCCATGGCAGCAACTTTGATCCTACTCTCAATTGGTTTACCCTGGCTCGGTGCACTGGTGGTCTGGATGGTGGGGGACCGCCACGAAAAAATTCAGCATGCCCTTGCCGTGGCATTTTCCCTCGCGGCGGGTGTGGCGGCAGTGATTTTGCTGGGAAGCGCTGGCAAGGAAACTGCGCTGACCATCCCAGTGGGCGGCGTTTTTGGTGATTTCACCTTTGTTGCTGATGGACTGGGCGTTTTCCTGGCGGTAATTGCCACGGTTATTGGTTCGCTTGCCGTGATTTTCTCCGTCGATTACATGCACGGCGAACACCAACTGGGACGCTATTACGCCTTTGTCCTGTTCTTCATTGGTGCAATGGTTGGTCTGGTGCTGACGAGCAACCTGCTGTTGATGTTTGTCTTCTGGGAAATTACCGCTCTTTGTTCCTATGCCCTGATCGCCTTCCACAATGATGATCCCAAAGCGGTGGCAGGCGGTGTGAAGGCGTTGATCATAACCCAGTTCGGCGGTGTTGGGTTGTTGCTGGGAGCCGTTCTGCTGGTCTCCACAACGGGCAGCTATGACATCAATGCCCTGCTTGCCAGCCCGTCTTCCATCCCGGCTGGCACGCTGGCAGTGCTGGCTTACGGTTTCCTGGTGGCTGCGGCTGCCAAATCCGCCCAGTTCCCCTTCCAAACCTGGCTGCCGGATGCAATGGAAGCACCCACTCCCATCAGCGCCCTGATCCATGCGGCAACGATGGTGAATGCCGGTGTTTACCTCCTGGCACGTTTCTTCCCGGCATTCAAAGATGTTCCGGGTTGGACGGAGGCGGTCATGCTGGTGGGCCTAGTAACAGCTTTGATGGCAGCCATCATGGCGGTTGTTTCCAATGATCTCAAGCGGGTGCTGGCATATTCGACAGTCAGCCAGCTTGGGTACATGGTGTATGCTGTTGGAACCGGGGTTGTCTTTGCCAGCCAGTTCCATCTGTTGAGCCACAGTGTTTTTAAAGCCCTGCTCTTCCTGGGCGCTGGAGCGGTCATCCACTCCGTAGGCACCCGGGATATGCGGGAAATGGGCGGATTGGGAAAGAAGATGCCCTTCACCCGGGTGGTGTTTATCATCGGTGCACTTGCTCTGGCTGGGTTGCCCATCCTCAACGGGTTCTGGTCCAAGGAACTGATCCTGGAAGCAGGTTTGAAACATAGCCCCATCTGGATGTACATCCTCATGCTGGTTGGTGCAGGCATTACGGCGTTTTATACCTTCCGCATGGTCTGGATGGTGTTCTATGGAAAGCCAAAAGCTGAAGGGCATATTCATGATGCCGGTAAAGCCATGAAGGTTGCTCTTGCTCCGCTTGCTCTGGGCGCGCTGACGACCTGGCTGCTTGCCGGTCCCTTCAGCAAAATCCTTGGAACGGAAACCCTGCCATATCACAATATCCATGCCGAATCCACCTGGGAGATCCTGGGTGAAGTCATTTCATTGCCAACCCTGGTTGCCCTGGGTGTGGTTGCCCTGGGGCTGCTTGCCTGGTGGCAGCGGGATAAACTTGGCGGGCTGGGAAAAGCTTTGGGCTGGCTGGGAAAAGCAGCCGCAGCAAGCTTTGGCTTTGAAGCAATTAATCGCGGTGTGGTCAAAGGTACACAGGGCGCATCCAATGGGCTCAGTGTAACGCAGACTGGACTGTTGAACTGGAATGTACTGGGCATCGTTGTTGCCCTGGTCATTCTATTCGCCGTACTGGCGCTGGGAGCGTAACCATGGACCCCATGAATGCAGTAATCTGGCTTATCGCAACTCCGCTGCTGTCTGTGCCGGTTGTCTACCTGGCAGGCAGGCTGGTGGCTCGCAAGGCGGGTGATTCCAGTACGATCAACCCGGCGCGCTGGGTGGCTCTGGCAGCCATGCTGGTAACCGGCGTTTTCCTGTTTGTTGCCGGGCAATCTGTTGCAACAACCAGCAATCCCATTGGCATGACCGTGGAAACCATCACCCTGCGGTTTGATGGAATCAGCCTGGTCTTGGCATTTTCCGTCTGGCTGCTTGGAACCCTGGTGATCCTCTTTTCCGGTCCCTATATGAAGGCAGAAGTTGGCGAGGAAAAATTCTACTCCCTGCTGATGGCAATGATCGGTACGATGATTGGTCTGGGTACGGCAGTGGACCTCTTCAACCTGTGGGTCTGGTTTGAGGCAATGGCAATTTCCTCCTACATGCTGGTTGCATTTTACCGGGAGGAACCGGCTTCCCTCGAAGCAGGCGTCAAGTACCTGGTGCAAAGTGCGGTTGGATCTGTTTTGATCCTGATGGGCATCGTAGTTGTCTTCATGTACACCGGAACCTTGAATCCGGATGTGTTCCGCATGTACCTGATGCCCTGGCCTGGTTTGATTGGGGCGGGTGCCCTGTTCATCATTGGTTTTGGCGTCAAAACTGCTCTGGTTCCCCTGCACACGTGGCTTCCAGACGCCCACTCGCAAGCACCCAGCGGTATCAGCGCCATGCTTTCCGGTGTGGTGATTGAGACTGGCTTGATCGCCATGCTGCGCTCGCTGGGAGCCCTGTCTGAAGTCTATAACTGGGGTATCATCCTGGTAATCTTTGCGGCAGTGAACATGCTGGTTGGCAACCTGATGGCACTCCGCCAGAAACAGGTGAAACGGCTGCTGGCATATTCCTCCGTGGCGCACATGGGCTATATGCTGTTTGGTCTTGGGGTGGCACTCAGCTTTGGTCAGAGCAATGGAGCGGCAGGTGGTTTCTTCCATCTCTTCAACCATGCCATGATGAAGGGTCTCGCCTTTCTTGGGGTTGGCGCCTTGCTCTATGCACTCCACCTTGCCCGGGGCGACCACTCTCCATTGATGGTGGAAGACTTGAATGGGGCAGCCAGGAAGTACCCTTGGGTGGTATTAACCCTCAGCATTGGATTGCTGGCGCTGGGTGGACTGCCGCCCCTGGCTGGTTTCATGTCCAAGTGGCAAATTTTGGTTGCCGGTGCGCAGACCCAAAACGTCTGGATGATTGTACTGGTTGTGTTCATGGGATTGAACAGCGTTCTCTCGCTTGGCTATTATGCGCCGCTGGTCAACCGGATGTATCGCACCCAGCCATCCGATATCGTGATGGAAGGGAAACCGGTCAGCTGGCTGATGACCCTGCCGCTGATTCTGCTGGCGTTTGGGACGGTTGTCCTGGGCTTCTATCCCGCCCTGCTTAACTGGTTGACCAAACCGGCAGCCCTGGCGCTTTTCCAAACCTTTGGCAGATAAAGGAGCATCCAGATGGAAATCATTCTCACTCCCCCTGTAGCATTTCTGATTTACATTCCCCTGGTGCTGATCATCTACTCTATCGGCAGGGGTCTGGCAGGAAAAACGAAGGAAGGTATGCTCAAAACCACCCTGTACGGCAGCGGCGAGGAAGCTCCTACATATTCTGCTGCACCAGGGTACCGACCCTTCTTCCTAATCGCCTTCTTCTTTGCAGTGCTGCACCTTGGCGTTCTGGTGCTTGCAACTGGTCCGGTGGATGCGTTAATGCTGCCCTACCTGTTGGGAATTGGGCTGGCTCTGGTGGCGCTGCTGCTGGGCTGAAAGAACCGAAGGATTTATCAGTATTGGAAAAGAGGACCTTATGGAACTGAAACTGGATACCCCCTGGCAGCGGGCACTGGACCAGATTAAAACTTGGGCGCGGGTAAATTCCCCGTGGGCGATCCACTATAACAGTGGAAGCTGTAATGGCTGTGATATTGAAATCCTGGCAACCCTTACCCCCCGCTACGACTTGGAACGCTTTGGCGTCAAGCTGCAGGGTTCCCCCCGGCATGCAGATGTCCTGATCTGCACTGGACCGGTCACCCTGCAATCCCGCGACCGGTTGGTGCGGATTTATCAGCAGATGCCTGAACCGAAATTTGTGGTTGCTGTTGGGTCGTGCGGCATTTCCGGCGGCGCCTTCCAGGGCTGCTACAACATTGTTGGCTCCATTGGCGAGGTTATCCCCGTGGATGCGTATGTACCGGGGTGTCCCCCCCGCCCGGAAGCCATTATTCATGGCGTTGTAGCGTTGCTGCAAAGCCTGCAGAAAAAACCGGCTCCGGCTGCCGTGCCGGAAGAAAAGTAGGAGGTTGAAATGGACCTGGATACTGTTCTACAAACGAGCGAAACCCTGCTGCAACCCCTGGCGGAGTCGATGAACCGCCCGGAACCGAACCGGCTGGATGTAGTGGTGATACCGGAAAACCTGGTGGAAGCCGTAAAAATCCTGGTGGACAATCATTGGGGATATCTGGCGACCATCAGCGGACTGGACCACCCGGCTGCCGTGGAAGAAGGCGCTGAACCGGACGGCACGCTGGAAGCGATCTATCACTTCTGCGAAGGACCGGCAGTTACCAGCCTGCGCGTCAGCGTGCCTTATGCCAACCCGGTCATCCCGACAATTTGTGAACTGGTTCCGGTGGCGACCCTGTTTGAACGTGAATTAATGGAACTCTTTGGAATTGTCTGCGAAGGCACACCCACCACGGATCACCTGATCCTGCCCGAAGGCTGGCCGGAAGGGGTGTACCCGCTGCGGAAATCGTTTACTGGTTTTTCTCAGAGCTAGGCGAGGAGAAATAAAAATGAGTGAAACTCCTGAAACCCCGCAAAAATTTGTTGTCCCCATCGGTCCACAGCACCCCGCGCTGAAGGAACCGGGTCATTTTGAGTTCTCTGTGGATGGCGAAATTGTAACCGGCGCCAGTGTCCGGCTGGGATATGTCCACCGCGGCATTGAAAAAGGCGCAGAAAACCGCAATTACGCCCAGGCGATGTACCTGATGGAACGGGTTTGCGGCATCTGTTCCCATGTTCACGCGACTGCCTTTGCCCTGGGAACCGAAAAACTGGCTGGCGTCACTGCCCCAGCCCGGGCGCAGGCAATCCGGACCATTGTGGCGGAACTGGAAAGGCTTCACAGTCACATGTTATGGTTGGGCGTGGCGGCTCATGAAGGCGGTTTTGATACACTCTTCATGTATTCCTGGCGGGACCGTGAAACGGTCATGGATTTACTGGAAGCCATCACCGGGAACCGGGTGAATTACTCCGTCAACCTGCTGGGTGGTGTGAAAGTGGATATTACCCCCGAACTGGCGGATCAAATCCGCAAGGGGCTGGATTTCCTGGAGGAACGCAACCAGCACTATCTTAAAGTGGTGACCACCGACGAAACTTTCCTGGGACGCACCCAGGGCGTTGGTACCATGACGAAGGAACAGGCATTCCTGACTGGTGCTGTGGGTCCCACCGCCCGGGCTTCAGGGGTGGAAATTGATATCCGTGTGCATGCTCCCTATGCCGGATACCCGGATTTCCCTGTTAATCTTGTCATTGACACCGCGGGCGACCTGCTTGCCCGGTTTGTGGTGCGCATCAAGGAAATGCAGGAAAGCTGCCGGTTGATTCGCCACATCCTCGATCATATGCCGGAAACCGAACTGACGGTCCGCATGCCCCGGCGCATTCCTGCCGGTGAAACCATCAGCCGGGTGGAAGCCCCGCGTGGCGAGTTGTTCTACTTCATTAAATCCAACGGAACGGATCAACCGGAGCGTGTCAAAGTCCGCACTCCAACCCTTTGTAACTGGGGTTCCGTGATCAACTTTGCTCCTGGTCACAAACTGGCGGATATGCCCATGATCCTGGCAGGGATTGACCCCTGTTTCTCCTGCAATGACCGCCTGATCTCCATTCGACGGAACGAGCAGGACCCCCAACTCTGGAGTTGGGAAGACCTACGTCAATACGGAGTGCAGTATTACAAATGAACAATATCACGCTTCCTCCCCTGATTGCGCTTTTGTTGTTTCCTGGCGGTTTGTTCCTGCTGAGCTTCAGTCTGTTCTTTGAGTGGGCGGATCGCAAGCTGGTAGCCCGGTTTCAGAACCGCCTGGGTCCGCGCTGGTTCCAGCCGCTGGCGGATGTGGTCAAACTGCTTGCCAAGGAAGAAATTGTTCCAGATGGTGTCCACAAGGGGCTGTTCCTTGTGCTCCCGATCATTGCGCTGGCAGCAGCCCTGACGGCGGCATTGTATGTGCCGATGCTGGGATTCAGCCCGGCATTTTCCTTCCAGGGCGACCTCATCGTCACCCTCTATTTGCTCAGCGTGATGACTCTCTGCCTGGGGCTGGCGGGTGCCAACACCGCAGACCGCTTTTCCCTGATTGGCGCCACCCGTACGCTGACTCAACTGTTCTCCTATGAAGCGCCCTTCCTGCTTGCCCTGCTGGGACCTGCGATTGTCGTTGGCTCCTGGAGCATTGCGGAAATCAACACCCTGGCAAGTGACAGCCTGTGGTTCATCCTCAGCCAGCCGATTGGTTTCCTGGTTGCGCTGGTGGGCTTGATGGGCAAGCTGGAACTGCCCCCCTTTGATGCCCCCGAGGCGGAAACAGAAATTGTTGCCGGTGCCCTGACGGAATATTCCGGGCGCGGGTTTGCTTTGTTCCGCCTTGGCAAGGATGTGGAACTGGTGATTGGGTTGACACTGGTTGCCGCCTTCTACCTGGGCGGTATCATCAACCCGCTCGATTTTCTCTGGAAGGTTGCTGTTCTCCTGCTGGTGACTGCTGGTTTGCAGTCCCTGTTTGCCCGCCTGCGCATTGATCAGACGGTGGGCTTGTGGTGGCGGGTTGGCGCATTGCTTGCGCTCCTTCAGCTGCTTGCCATTGTGGTGGGACGGTACCTGAATCCGTTATTGTTTGGGAGGTAAATCATGACCATTGGTGCAATGATTGGCGATATCCTCCGGTCTTTGTTCAAGAAACCGATTACCGAACGATACCCTTTTGAAAGAAAACCCGCGCCGGAACGGCTGCGTGGAAAACTGCATTACGATCCAGAAAAATGCACCGGCTGCATGTTGTGCATGAAGGATTGCCCCGCAAATGCCATCGAAATTTTGACAGTGGACCGGGCAGCCAAGAAGTTTGTCATGCGATTTCATACGGATCGCTGCACCTATTGTGCCCAGTGTGTCCAGAATTGCCGGTTCAATTGCCTGGGCATGGAAAGCGAGGAGTATGAACTGGCAGCGTTGAGCCGGGAGCCGTTTGTGGTGTATTATGGTCGGGAAGAAGATGTCCAATTCATCCTGGATCGAGCCGCTCAGGAAAATCCTGATGGGACCGATCCCTGCCAGCCGCCCGCAGCTGCCTGATGCGCTGCGGATTGCATTCCTGGGGATTGGAAATGATCTAAACGGAGATGATGCCGCCGGTGTTCAGGTGGTGCAACTGATGCGCAGACACCTGGACCGGCGGCATGTTTCTGTGACGGTGCGGGGGAGTACCCCGGTATTTATTTTTCGGGATGGCAGCCTTGAAATTCTTCTGCTGGAGGGGGGGGCTGCACCGGAGGCGTTTACCGGACCTCTGCGCCGGTTCATGCCGGATTGGGTGGTGCTGGTGGATGCTGCATCATTTGATGCCCCACCCGGAACAGTTACCTGGTTGAATTGGGCGGAGGCGGAGGGGATGAGTGCATCCACGCACACCCTGCCCCCTACAGTTTTGTCCTCATATTTAATGAAGCAGCTCTCCTGTCAGATTGCCCTGGTCGGCATCCAGCCACAAGCGCTGGAATTTGACACCTCCATGTCCCCCGTGGTTGCCCGGGCAGTAAAATCGGCAGCCCGCCAGCTTGCCACACTGTTGGAAGAAACATGACCATCCGGCGCCTTCCTGACCTGAAATTTACGCTCTGTTTCCTGCTGCGGGGCGATTCTGTGCTGATGCTGCATCGCAACAATCCACCCAACGAGGGTAAATGGAACGGCGTGGGCGGGCATATCGAGCCGGGGGAGTCGCCAATGCAAGCCTGCCTGCGGGAAGTTTGGGAGGAAACCGGTTACGATATTCCCAAGGCATGGTTTGGCGGATTGCTCACATGGGAAGGTTTTGAGATCGGTCCAGGCGGACTGTACCTGTTTACAGCGCCTGCGCCATTTGGTGAACCGAATCCCAACGGGGAGGGTCGGTTGGCATGGGTGACGCGGGAATGGGCTTGCTCAGCGCCGGAAGTGGTGGATAATTTGCATATTGTCCTGCCGTTTCTCTTCCGGCAGGAAACTCCCCGGGTTTTCCACTTCCAGTACCAGGATGGGAGAATGAAGGATTGGGATCAAAATCCCCTCTCTGATCATTTCCTGCGTACCATCTAAATCATAATGATAATGTGCTGTTCCGTGGCAATTTTTAGCAATTCAATTCCTGCAGGTGGTACAGGATGAATCATCCCGTGATACCAGACGGGGAGGGGTATTTCCTGCCTGGTGGAGCCATTGGCTGCATCCTGTTGCATGGCTTTACAGCCATGCCGGCAGAAACCCGCCCATTGGGAGATTATCTCCATGAAAAAGGATGCACCGTCCTGGGGGTTCGGCTGTCGGGTCACGGGACTCATCCTGAAGACCTTGCAGGCGTTCAATGGATGGATTGGCTGGATGATGTTCAAGCAGGAGTGAACCATCTGCAGGGATCTGTCGAAAACATATATATCATAGGGCAGTCCATGGGGGGCATGATTGGATTGGTTGCTGCCACTCAGCTGGCAGTTACAGGCGTGATTGCCCTGTCAACCCCGGCGTTTATCCAGTTTTCACAGCTGGAACGAAACCGAATCCAGCGAAATGCTGTATCAGGGAGAATGATTCGAAAGAAGGGGGTTTTGCTTCATCGCGCTTATGGAATCTGCCGGGAGAGAAGATACCCGGCTTATGCAGCATACCCTGCAAGGATCCTGTTGGAGTTGGAACAACTCTGTTCCGCCATGCGGGAAGGTCTCCCCCGGGTCCGGGTCCCGGCACTCCTGGTCCAGTCCCGGCAGGATCAAGGAATTTCCCTGGACAGCCTGCCTTACCTTTACGAACAGATTGGTTCTGCCGAAAAACGGATGGTTTGGCTGGAAGGAATGGATCATTCTCTGATCCAGGACCCGGGGCGGCAGGTAATGATGGATCTGGTTTGGGATTTTATTAGCGGGAGGATAACATGATCTTGGTGGATTTTCTGGAACAGGCAAGGCTGCACGGCAATCCCATCCTTGAACCCGGGGCGGCAGTTTTTATGTGGTTTGGGGCGGAACCACCGGCTTTGATTGGCGATTTTAATGATTGGGATTCAAGCCGCTCCCAATGGGAGCAGGGGGAGGCAAATGCCTGGCTGCAGCGGATTCCCCTGGAGCCGGATGCTTATATTGAGTATGCCTTCCTTCGGATGGGGAAAGGGGGTGGGCGCGAGCCGGATCCATTCAACCCGCACCGCACGCCCAATGGGACGGGGGCATATAACCATTTCTTTTATATGCCGGAAGGCAAGCCAACGCCTCTGATGATGCGCCGCCAGGGGGTCAAACCGGGCAGGGTAAGTCACCGGGTGCTTGCCTCCAGTCACCTGGGGCTGGCAACCGCCACCCGCAAAGTGCATTTTTACCAGCCGCCAGTGGATGGTCCGGTGCCGCTGATGGTGGTGCTGGATGGCGTGGAATACCTACGGCGTGCCCGCCTGCCGGTGATCCTGGATAACCTTATTCACCACAACCGGGTGCAGCCAGTGGCGCTTGCCATGTTGGAAAATGGGGGAAAAGCCCGCCCGGTTGAATATTCATGTAGTGAGGCGACCCTTGGCACCATCGTTACTGATCTGATTCCGATGGCTCAGCAGGAACTGGATCTGCTCCCGCAGGACTCCTGCACCTATGGAGTGATGGGCGCATCCCTGGGTGGATTGATGGCTGTCTTTATGGGGCTGCGGGGATTCCCACTCTTCACCCGGGTGCTCAGCCAATCGGGGGCGTTTCGTTTTGGCGAATATGATACGGTGGTCATGGACCTGGTGCGTCATGGGGATGTTAAGCCGTTGCAGATCTGGATGGATGTGGGGAAGTACGAATGGCTGCTGGAATGCAATCGTGATATGCATCAATTATTGCTGGACAGGGGATATCCGGTGACATTCCATGAGTATTC
>JAGVUS010000468.1 GCA_019136175.1 Chloroflexota bacterium
GCCAAAAGAGTGAGTGCATGATGTTCAATCGTTTTCCACGCAGGAATTTTTCCCAATTGGCTTTCTGGAACTTGTCTATTTCATAATCCTGCCTAGCAAAAGCTTTAACCACCCGCACCCCGGTCAAATTTTCCTGCAATGTTGTTGAAAGAATGGCTTCCTGTTCCTGGTAAGCCTCGTAAATTTTTGAAACCCGTTTAAAGAAAAAGAAGGATACGACCACAATAATTGGCAAAATGATGACGGACATAAATGCCAACTTTGGATTTAAGTTATATATGGCAGTGAAGTTAATGATGAATAACAAAATGATGCGTCCAATTCCGATTGCCTGGTCATTAAAGAATCTTCTGACTGCGTCAACATCAGATGTGGAGCGGGAAATTAATTCGCCAGTTTTGGTTTGATCATGATAGGCAAAAGGCAGGTGTTGGATGTGATCAAAAACATAATTTCTCAGCCGTTTTGTAATTCCTTCGGATGTTCTGGCTGCAAGTGTGGTGCTGAGGAAAGTGCAGGAACCTTCCACAATTGCCAGACCGACGAATGCCAGTGCAAAAACGAAAAGAGGTAGGGTGGTGGTTCTATCAATAAGGAAATTGTCAACAAAATAGCTGAGCAACAGGTAGGTGGATGTTTTTGCGGTTGCGGCAACTCCCAGGCTGAGGGTTGCTGCCAGGTATGTCCAATGATATCCAGTTGCCATTCTCCACAAACCAACCAGGCGGTTTTTATGGACAGCATGCTGAAGATCAAACTCAACGTTTGCTGCTGTACTTGTCATATGGATGCTCCAAAATAGCACAGGGGTTTCTGTGATAAGCCGGCTTTCAATTATACTTCCAAACAACCGACTTTTTAATTTGAATTAGGGAACATGCAAATACCCTTACATCATAATGTTTGCGTCAGGCGTTTATGCTCATTCATTAAAATCCTGCGGAGTATTGCAATGGATGCGGCGTATGTGGAGTCCATGCCGTAGTAGGATAATGTTCCCGCACCAAGGTTTCTTCCCTTGCTCAGGGGTGTATCAGATGCATAGTGAATTAAGCCAAAATCAAAAGGAGCTCCTGCAAGGTTAATTATTTCGTTCACAGGATGGCGCTTGGGACGGATCATTTCATAGATTGCTGATAAATAGGGACCAGCTTCCATTTCAATATCCGTATATCCCTCCCGATAAAAAACATCCATTATTTTTGCGTTTTGCAGGAAAGTTCCCCTTACTGTAACGGATTTTTGATTATCCAGGACAGACCCAAATATCAGGTAAGGAGATATATCAGCTGCAGAAAAGGCGTTTTGAAACAAGTAAGTGTTTTGTGATTGCTCATCATGGACAACATTTGGAATCATGACGTCCCCAAGAACACCATTCAACGTTGCGGCTTTTCCCATCACATAGACGCCAAGCATCGAATTGGCATGCTCAGCAATTTTTGAAAGGATATTATAAGCAGCAAGCCCCAGAGGGTAGTCTACGTTAATAATGATAGCGTTTGATTTGTTAAGATCAGTCGTGTGATTGGGCGTTTCAAGAATGGTATTCAGGATTAAGCGGGGATCGGCTGATTGTAAATTGAGCTTATGAATTTCAATGATTTGGGCTTCAACATCAAAAGAATGTTGACTTGGAATGCGATGGATGCCACGTTGCCTCTCAAATTCGTACAGAGTTGTGACATCGTTCGGATTTGCCTGTTGATATTTCTTTAGAATGTAGTATAAAAAATTTTCCATGCTGGATGGCGCATTCCCCGATTGGATTTTCTTCCATTCAAAGAACAGTTCCTGATTCGAAGATCCCGCCAGAAAATTTTCCAATACCGGGCGCTGGTGAAGGGCATATCCAGAGAGTAAATTCACGATGCTGTGAGTGTTGCTGGAAAGAAAATAGACTGGGCGGTTCAGAATATCGGGGAAGTAATATTCAATATTGTCCCACCAAATGCGTGTAGCCCTCCAGTAGTCTGCAAGGGACCCTCCCAATAACCGTATACGAAAGTTGCAACGATGGTTGGTTAAATTGAGAAGGTAATTGGAGGCTTTTTCGTCGGATTTATCTGAGGGTAGATCCGATGCAATTGCCCACGCTGACCACAGGCGTGAGAAATCTTCATTGGCGATGTGCAAAAATCCAGCAAGAACACCCATTGCGCTCTTATCACCCATCCCGGCATGATGAATGATGTCCAATGGGCAATCTGATAGCAATTCGTGAATTTTATTCCACTCAATTTGGAATGCAGTTAATGCAGGAATTACGTCATCAATATCAGACCGGCTGGCGATAAAACATGCCAGCGTGTCCTTGCCGTTATAAAAACATCTCCTGCGTCTGGCAGTTGCAGAGACCGGGTTCCATGATTCAACGGCTGGATATCCATGGCGAGCAAATACATCCTGGCTTTGCCCAAGGATAATGGACCTGGCGGATGCCACACATGCAGGAAGGCGTAAAAGAGAATAAATAAATGCTGAGGGATCGGGTTGATCCTGGTTTGCCAACGGATGCAGTAATGAGTTCATGCTTGCATGAACTTCCTCCAATGCCCGGATTTGAACTTCTGCAGTTGTTCTCAGGAGGGAGTACATCGTTCTGAGATAAAGATCGATTTCTTCATTTGCGGTTGTTGGAACTGTTCTTTCCATAGTTTGGTTCCTGCATTTTTAATTATTATAATCTCTCACCCAGTCAACAATCAAAGGCTGGTCTTCACACCAGCCTTTGATTGTTGGTTTTCATGTTTTATTCTGTATGGACAAAATTATCCATCAATCGAAAACGCCCACTTGTCGATTGTTCGATCCCAAGTATAAAGCTCGCTTGGTGCAAACCAGAGGTTGATTTCGAATTCAGCAGTATCGAGCGCGTCGCTTGCATGGGTGAGATTTC
Source organism: Chloroflexota bacterium (assembly GCA_019136175.1). Classification (GTDB taxonomy): domain Bacteria; phylum Chloroflexota; class Anaerolineae; order Anaerolineales; family Anaerolineaceae; genus CALMHE01. The sequence continues at coordinate 2,900 of JAGVUS010000468.1, forward strand.
GGTTGACCTCCAAACCAAAATCATGACGGACTGATCCGGGTGCTGCTTCGATTGGACGAGTGCATCCCATTGTCTGGCGAACAGCTGCAATTGCATTGGGTCCTTCCCAAACCATTGCCATTACCGGAGATGCTGTAATATATTGCAGAAGACCATCATAAAAAGATTTTCCTTTATGGATGGCGTAATGTGTTTCCGCCAACTCCAAGGGCACCTGGATGAACTTGGCGGCAATCAACTTAAGACCGCGCCGTTCCAACCTGGTAATAATATCTCCGATTAACCCTCGTTGCACACCATCCGGCTTGATCATTACAAATGTTCGCTCCAATGTGAACCTCCAAGAATTTGTTATCGAATTAAATCTTCTGCCTTGGAGTATGCATCCAGGGCTTCCTGTAACATGTTATTCTTTGCGAAAGCATCTCCCAGGGTTTGCCAGATACTGATGTCAACCGGATACCGATATGTTGCATCCCGGAGGTCGTGAATTACTTCCTCCAATAGAATATCGGAACGAATCAGTTGATCATACAGACTCAGCGCACTTTCCAAATCGCCAGCCCACAAAGCTTCCTGTGCTTCATGTAAAATTGCCTGGGCTTCGTCCAATCCTTCGGTTTTTTCTTCCAGTTCTTTCTCTGCCCGGATAGGATATTCCTCATCATTTACATCGAGGATTGGTTGCGTTTCTGCCTCCTGGGTCAACCAACCAGTCTCTAGTTCCTGTGCTGGTGTATTTTCCTGGATCTGGTCACCCTCCGAACTGATGTTCTGTATCCAGGCAGGAATTTCTTCGGATGGCTCCGCAGGTGCCGTCTCATGCTCTTCGGCAATATGAGTCAGCCAATCTGGAATTTGCTGACCTGTTTCAGGTGCATTTGCAGGCATTAATTCGCTTTCCAGGGTCATTTCTGGCGTCGGTATTTCCTGGAGAATTTCTGATGCATCCTGTGGCGTTTCTGCTGTTGGAATGGATGGTGTCTCGCTGGTTTCACTACCGGTTGTTTCGTCACTGGAAATATCAGAAAGCCAATCTGGAATTTGATCATTCCCATCAAGAGCGGGTTCAGCAATTGGTTCTTCAATCATCCCATTGGACGATTGTTGGATGGGTTCCAAGTCGGGCTCATTTTCCATCTCTGGAATTTCCGCCTGGGGAGGAATTTGCTCTTCTTCTGTTGTCCAGGATGGCGGGATATCTGTCCTCTGGTCTGTCGGGGTGAGTAATTCAGCCTCATCTGCACCTTGTTTTGCTGCCAGGGCTTCCAGCCATGCAAAAGCGTCTTCTTCTATTGGAATGGGCGGCGTCTCAACTGGTGTTGGTTGGATTATCTCTGAAGGAGATTCCTCCATCTCGACCTGATGGACAATTGTTGGGGCGGTGTCTGCCTGGTCCAGCGGAGGTTCTTCCGGCAGCCATGTTGTTTCAAATGATTCCGGAGTTGGTTCGCTGACGGATTCTGTCTCATCGAAAACAGAAGGGACAGGTTCCTCCTCGGTAGTTTCATCCAGATCGATTGGAATAAACTCAATCACATCACCCAATGAAGGTTCTGCAACCTGATCCATAATTTGTTGTGGTTCATCCACCGGGACATCCACCGGGATAGTTTCCGTTTGAGGATGAAAAATTTCTTCTTCTGGAATAAGAGCTTCTACCTCATTGGTGGTGGTGACCGCTTCCGTTATTAATTCCTCGGATAGGCGGTTATTAATGGCTGGTGAAATTTCCTGTTCCAATTCAGGAGTTTCAATTGCTAATTCATCTGGAGAAACCGGGCGTTCATCGGGTTGGGTCAGTAATTCTTCTGCATCAGCTCCCTGACGGGCTGCAAGAGCTTCCAGCCAGGCAAAGGTTTGATCCTCATCAAGCTGATCGGCTGCAGGTTGTTCTTCAACCTTTTCTGATATCTCACCCAATGGTTCAATGATACCGGAAACTGGTTCCAATTCTACACCGCTATCGGACAATAACTCGGGGATTGATTGTTCCTCCATCCACTCCTGTTCATCAGTGATGAATGGTTGCTCCGCCTCGAGTTCCGGGATTTGACCAACGGTTCCCTCTTCGGGGGAAATTCTGTCGGTAAAACTGGTTGCATCCGTTGTCTGCTCCACCAAGGTTTCGGACTCATCAAATGGCGGTATCGAATCATCAATCACCGCCTCCATCATTTCTGTTTCCTGTCGCGCCTCGGTTTGTTCGCTGGATAGGTTATCTTCCTGGGGCTGAAGGTCTGAAATCCAGGATGGTATTGTGGTATCTACGGGAGAGGATGTCGCTTCTCCCGCCTCCTGCTCAACGCCAAGCCCCTGGAGCCAATCCGGAAGTTCTGCGGGGATGATCGGTTCATTTTCCGTAGATGATGGTTCCAGCCAATCGGGCGATGCGCCTGGGATCAAACCATCTGAGGATGTTTCGCCGGACGGGGTGTTGTCATCCAGGGAGGGGGGCATTCCTTCCGCCGTGACCTCCCCATCTTGAGGAAGCCCCAACCACTCTGTTGGTTCGGGTTCGCTGGGTTGTGTGTCAGTTGGTAATTCGCCTTCACCAGGCAATAATTCATCCAACCATTGGGTGCGCTCACCCTCTTCGGTAACGGGTGATTCTTGGGATGGTGCCATTCCTTGCAGCCAATCGGGAATTTCCGCTTCTGCAATAAATGGATTTTCCTCCTCCAGTCCAGTTCCCTGTGTTTCAGGGTTGGATGTCGAATCGCCTTCGGATACAGCCCAACCGGCAGCTTCAAACCAATCTGGTAAGGGGGACTCTGTTAATCCTGTTTCCTGGGTTGGGATCGTCGGTGGAAACAAATCCTCCACTTCCGAGATTTCATCCTGTGAAATGCTGCTTTCTGCAACTTCCAGTGTTTCGGAAGATTCGGCTTGTCCAATTCCATTCATCCATTCAGGGAGAGCTTCCTCTTCGGGTTCGGTTCCTTCCCACTGAATGCCAGCAGAAGAAGCCCAGGATGGAGTTTCCCTGGTATCAATTTGCATTGTTGAAATATCCAAATATTCCACCATTATCGCGTTGTCTGGAACGTCCTCCGGCTTGGGAGTGGTGGAATTGATATGGATGAGATAGGGATCCAATTCTTGAAGTCGTTTTTGGTAAATTTTTACATCATCTGCTCGTGACGTACCGGGGAGAATTTCAGATAAAAGCCAATTTGCTTCATAACAGTAAGGTAATTTTCCAACCAACCGGCTGCATATTTCGGTCGCTTCCACTTTTCGATTGGTCAGGTAATAAATCCTGGCAAGGATTATTTCAAGATCCACCCGGTCGGGGTTTTCAGACAGGGCAGCACGAATTTCCGCAATCGCTTGCGGATAGAGTTCGCCCCGAACGTACATGCGAACCAAAGCTCCGCGAGTTAAGCGAATTTTGGGCGGCTCTACTCCATCCCTGCGTCCATAAAGGCGCTTCAACTCGTCCTGAATGGCAGAATTGGATGGTTGAATTTCATATGCGCGCTCCATGCTGTAAATTGCCGCGTCAAGATTTCCTTCATCCTCTCGGATGATGCTCATGCCTAATTGGGCAACAAAATCATCTGGGGATACAGACAATACGCGTTGGAGAATGTCGGCAGCTTCGGCATACCGCTGATTTTCAATGTATGCTTTTCCAAGCAACCGGTATGTATCCAGGTGTTTGGGATAGAATTTTAAGATTTGTTTACAATGTGCAATAGCCTGATCAATGGCGCTGTGATCAATCAGATTTTCTATTTCACGATTATATGCACGCAATGAAATCTTTGCCATAGGATCCTCCCTCAATAAGTATGCACCAGTTTATCAAAATACACAAGAGTTTCTCGTTTCAAAACAAAAAAACAACATGCGGTTGAAAATTCTATCCGCATGTTGTTTGGTCTTTATTCTCCCAGGTAATCCCGCAATTTCCTGCGAATGGATGGATGGCGAAGCCGGCTAAGAGCCTGTGCTTCAATTTGGCGAACCCGTTCCCGTGTAACGCCCATTTTTCTGCCCACTTCTTCAAGCGTATACGCCTGCCCATCCAGCAGTCCATATCTTAGTTGAAGGATGCGAACCTCGCGCGGCGGGAGCGTATTTAAAATCTCTTCAAGATGTTCCTGTAAAAGATTGTAAGTCACCATCTCGTCAGGTGGCGGAGCTTCGTCATCCTCAATAAAATCACCCAGTACAGAATCTTCTTCATCATCTGTTGGGGTTTCCAGGGATAGTGGACGTCTGGCAACCTGGATCATGTTTTCCACTTTTTTGGGTGGAACATCCAGTGCCTCAGCAAGTTCTTCCACGCTGGGGTCTCTTCCCAACCGCTGGGTCAATTGATGCTGAACGCGCAATAATTTATTAATCTGGTCGCCCATATGGACCGGTACGCGAATTGTGCGTCCCTGGTCTGCAATTGCCCGGGTGACTGCCTGCCGGATCCACCAGGTGGCGTACGTGGAAAACTTGTGTCCCCTGCGATAATCAAATTTTTTGGTAGCCCGAATTAATCCAATATTCCCTTCCTGGATCAAATCCAGGAAAGGAACCCCGCGCCCCATGTATTTTTTTGCGACCGAGATGACAAGCCGGGAATTTGCAGTGATCAAATGTTCCCTGGCGGCCCAACCATCTTCAATCAATCTACGGAGTTCCAGGCGGCGTTTTGTGCTAACATTTCCCCGCGCTAATTCTTCACGAGCCATTCGACCGCGCTCAATCCGTTGAGCAAGGTCCACTTCCTCTTCTGCTGTCAGAAGGGGGACGCGACTGACTTCCTTCAGGTATAAACCGATTGTGTCGTCTGTATCGATATTTTCCAGATCATCCAGTTGAACATCCCTGGGGGCTGCTTCGCGGCTTTCTTCTGATGCGCCCCCTTCTTCTGTAACCAATTCATCTTCGCTTGGTTCAACAAGGAGAGCTTCATCCTCGACATAAGGGATGCCGGCAGCCATCAGAGCAGCGAATGCTTCCTCCAATTGCTCAACTTCCTGTTCGGCATCCGGAAAGAAATGTAATATATCGTCTATGGTTACGTAAGTTTTTTGGCGACCAAGCTCAATCAGCCTGGCGATCGCTGGGTATTCTTCATCGTCGTCGTCAATGATGTTTATTATTAATGGGTTATCCATAAATTAATCAGTATCCTCACAAATTGAAAGCTCGTAATTATAATCCAAGTTTTCTGGAAATGTCCTAAACAGAATACACGGTTTTAACCTTAAAAGCAATACCTTCATATCGTTATGGTGTTGATATTAAGATAAATGTCATTAACAGATCACCGCCAGAACGACTACACCATGAACACGATTATTCTATGCCATTCATTCCGCCCTTTCAAAGGTTGAATTCAAATAAAGAGCACCGACGATACAGTCTTGCCAATCTGATGTTTTTGTGTTTATAATATAATGTCGGTCTATTTGGCAAGGAATAGACTATACAACGATTTTCAACCAAATTCAATATATTTCTAAAATTCTCACCAAATACTAATTTGGTGCTATTTACGTTTCGCAATTGAATTGACATTCTTATAATTGTGAGTAAAATACTCCTATCTTAAATCTTATTTCCCGGAGGAAAGCATGGATATTTTTGGCTTGGTAGAACGTGGATTGAAGACCCCGTTCGAGCAACTCGCGATTCTTGGTGTGCTTGTCACTGCATTTATCAGCCTGTTGTATGCATGGCTCCTGAGGAAAAATGTCCTTAAGAAGGACAAAGGGACTCCCAAAATGCAGGAGGTGTGGGATGCAATTCGTATTGGGGCTGACAGCTATTTAAGTCGCCAATTAAAAACCATTCTCCCCGCAATCATTCTCTTGTGTATTGCATTATTCCTCAGTGTGAATATTGTTGCACCAACCGAGGAGGCACTGGAGAGGTTTGGGTCCGAAGAAAGCGCCAGGTTATGGATTTCCATTGGTCGGGCGGTTGCATTCATCATGGGCGCAACATTTTCGATGTTGGTTGGTCAACTTGGGATGCGAATGGCAATCCAGGCAAGTGTGCGGTCTGCATCAGCGGCTCGGAGAAGTTTTAATGAATCTCTCTCGATTGCCTATTATGCGGGCACAATCACCGGCATGTTGACGGATGGCTTGGGGTTGTTTGGTGGAACAATCATCTTTATTATTTTTGGAAAAGCCGCCCCAGATGCTCTCTTGGGATTTGGCTTTGGCGGCACACTGATTGCCTTATTCATGCGGGTGGGCGGCGGTATTTATACCAAGGCTGCCGATGTTGGTGCTGACCTGGTGGGCAAAGTAGAACGGGATATTCCGGAGGACGATCCCCGAAATGCTGCAGTCATTGCCGACCTGGTTGGTGATAACGTTGGTGACTGTGCTGGTATGGCAGCTGATATCTTTGAAAGCTATGAGGTTACCATTGTATCTGCTTTGATTCTTGGTTTGGTATTGTTTAATTCCACCCATGAAATCAAGTGGATTGTTTACCCGCTGATCATTCGGGCAATTGGTGTGATCAGTTCCATTCTTGGGACGTTCACTGTTCCCATCTGGGAAAAATTCCCCATCAAATTCCTGCGAGCACACGATGCTGAAGAAGCCATGTTCCGCTCGTATGAAGTATCCAGTATTAACACAATCTTGTGGTCATTCATTCTTGCCTGGTTATATGCAAATGAGATTCAACTTGCCCTTCTTACAACAATTGGCGTTGGTTTGGCTGTTGCCTTTAACCCATTAACTTCATACTTTACAGCCACAAAGAAACCACCAGTCAAGGAGATTGTTAAGGCGACTGATACCGGACCGGCAACGACCATTTTGGCTGGTCTTGGCGTTGGGATGGAATCGTCTGTATGGGCATTGGTTGTGATTGTGATCTCATTTGTCCTTGCCATCTTAATTTATGATGTCAAAGGCGCCGACTATGTTCTTTATGGCGTTGCAATGATTGGGATTGGCATGCTTAGTCACACAGGGAATAACGTGGCGATGGATTCCTATGGACCCATCTCGGATAATGCAAATGGAATTGCGGAGATGGCATGGCACGACCAGAAGGATCCGGAGACCAAAAAAGCCCGCCAGATTATGGCGGACCTGGATGCCGTTGGCAATACAACCAAGGCGATTACCAAGGGGGTTGCCATTGCATCCGCTGTAATTGCGGCTGTTTCCCTGTTTGCTTCATTTATTGCAGATATCAACAAGGTAGCTCCCGGTGTTCTTGACGCCATTCGTATCTCTGACACCAAGGTGTTCGTGGGATTCCTGTTGGGTGGTGCTTTGCCATGGCTGTTTAGTTCCCTCTCCATCAAGGCAGTAGCCCGGGCAGCAGCCCAGGTTGTCGAAGAGGTTCGCGAACAATTCCGGGATAAAGCTGTTTGGGAAGGTACCAAGAAACCTGATTATGGAAAAGTAGTGGGTATCTCGACCCGATCTGCCCAAAAGGAATTGATTCCCCTGGCGACCATTTCGGTTCTCCTTCCTCTGGTTGTTGGGATGGTTCTTAAAGTGGAGGCACTGGGAGGTTTCCTGGCGGGCGTCATTCTAAGCGGGCAATTGCTGGCTGTGTTTATGGCAAATGCTGGTGGTGCATGGGATAACGCCAAGAAGTCCATTGAGGATGAAGAAGCCGATCCTGCCGCTAATACCGGTAAAGGATCTGAACGTCACAAAGCCGGTGTTGTTGGCGACACAGTTGGTGATCCACTGAAGGACACTGCAGGTCCCGCACTGAATCCCATGATCAAGGTGGTTAATCTGGTATCCTTGCTTGCTGCACCAATTATTGTCCAACAAAGCCAACTTGGTTTTTGGGGTTGGGCTTTGGCGGTGGCAATGTTTGTTGCCGTGGTCTGGGCGATTCGGAAGAGCAATAAACCTACTTCATTAAGTTAACAAAAATCTGTAGACTTAAAAACAGCCGAATGAAAATCCGGCTGTTTTTAAGTCATTGGATGAGAAAATGAACTATTCGGTTTGGTTTAATTGGGGATATGCTTTGGGTGTTTTGGCAAAAAAACTGACAGCCAGGCATCCAGGTCCTGCGTGTGTAATTATCGCTGGAGGAAGGCGGAAAACAGGAATATGGTTAATCCCTAAATCTCCCTTGATTTCTTCAACCAGCAAGGATGCTTCCTGAG
>JAGVUS010000018.1 GCA_019136175.1 Chloroflexota bacterium
ATCTTCCGGTCGGACGGGCAGTGCCACAATTTCCGGCTGGCGTCCGGTATAACCAGGGACAACCACGTACACCGCCTGGGATGGATCGGCGGGAATATATCCCAGATCTTCCGCTCGATCCTTCATCACCTTTGCCGAGGTGATGATGGCGAGTTGGGTTTTAAGATCTGCAATCTGGCGGTCGAGGGTTTCCTTTTCCAGCTCCAGTTCTTTGATTTCCACGCCGGCTGTTGTGGATTGTGCAGTGATGCTCAGGTAAAGCCCCGCGACAGTCACAATGATCACCAGCCCAAGCAGGAAAAAGCCAATCCACTGGAGCTGGGTGCGCCAGGGGGCTTGTTGGTAAGCTTGGATAAAACGGTTTTTCATGATTCTGGTATTTCCTGTTATCGGTTTTTTACCTGTTGGTAGCAATTGTCATGCCAGAGGGAGTTTTTCTACTGCCCGAAGCCGGGCTGATCGTGACCTGGGATTGGATTGGATTTCCTCTTCAGAGGCGGTGATGGCATGGCGGGTCATCAATCTCAGGCTTGCCCGGTGACCGCAGGTGCAGACCGGCTGGGCGGGGGGGCAGAGGCAATCCGTGCTTTCCTGGCGGAAATAATTTTTAACCATTCGATCTTCGAGCGAGTGGAAGGCGATGATTGCCAGTTTTCCGCCAGGAGCCAGTGCGGATACAGCCTGTGGCAGGAGTTCCCCGATTGCATCCAATTCCCGATTGACGGCGATCCGTAATGCCTGGAAAGTGCGTGTGGCGGGATGGATGCGTTCCCTGGGTCCGCGTGTGGCTGACTGAATCACTTCTGCCAATTGCCGGGTGGTGTGGATGGGGCGTGCCTGGACGATGGCTCTTGCAATTCGCCGGGATTGGGGTTCGTCACCGAAGCGCCAGATCATGTCGCTCAACTCGGCTTCCGTCAGATGATTGACAAGGTCCCCTGCCGTGGTGGGATTGGTTGGATCAAAACGCATATCCAACGGTCCTTCTGCCTGGAAGGAGAACCCCCGTTTGGGGTTGTCCAGTTCCATGGAAGATACCCCCAGGTCGAGGAGAATTCCATTCACCTGATCCCAACCTATGTTTTGCAATTGGTGCGTCAATGTGGTGTAGGAAGCCTGCACCAGCCGATACCTGCCTTCAAAAATGGCAAGGCGCTGGCTTGCAATCTCCAGCGCCTGGGGATCCAAGTCCAACCCGAGCAAGGTTCCGGCAGGTTGGCTTTCCTTTAGTATCCCCCAGGCGTGACCACCAGCTCCAACCGTGGCATCCACGTATTTCCCTGGGCTTTGCGGGCATAAGATATGGAGAATTTCATGGTAAAGTACAGATACGTGCGGTGTCTGAAGGGGAATGGCATTCATTATGAACCAGAGAGGTTGAACATTGCCACTCGTTCATTCGTCAGGGAGGGGTCATGCAATTTTTGTAATTGTTGCTGCCAGAGATCCTTCGACCAGATTTCAAAGTACCGACCAACACCAACCACATAAGCTGAACTGTCAAGCTGGGCGGATTCCCGCAGGAATTGGGGGATAAGAATGCGTCCCATGCGGTCGCTGTCCACCTGCTGGGCATGTGATAAAATTAGGCGTTTCAAAATACGACCGTTGGGATCTGCCATGTTGATCTGATCCACGAGTGTGTAGATCATCTGGAAATCCGGCGAGGGGAGTACCCAGAGATTGTTGTCAAATCCGAGCGTAATATATGCCCCCTCATTCAACTGATCCCGGTACCGGGCGGGGATGGTCAGGCGACCTTTTTCATCAATGTTGTGCTCGAAGTGACCCAGGAACATAAGTTCTACCTCTGATAAATATGCGAAACGCCGGAAACCTCCGGCGATTCACCACCTTCACCCACTATTAACCACTTTCCTCCACAGTATAGCTGAAATTGATTCGATTTGCAAGTGTTTTTCCCGAATTAAACCCATCAATTTTGTAATCTCTTTCCAATCAGAAATTTCCAAGGAGAAAATATGAATTACAGGGACCTTTTTGTTGGGCTGGACGTGCAAGTTCCCCTACTGGATGGTCGGCAGGTAACCTATGTCAATCTGGATAATGCCGCTTCCACACCATCGCTGCGTCACGTGGCGGATTGTGTCCAGAATTTTCTGGGGTACTATTCCAGTGTTCATCGCGGTATGGGCTTTAAGAGCCAGGTTTCAACCCATGCATATGAACAAGCCCGCATTCCAATGATTTGCCGTGGCGGGCTGTGGGCAGGGTGGTTCACGTCCATCTGACCCCGGACGGCTGCCTGGATGAAGAAGATTTTGACAAAAAGTTGGCACGCCATGCAGGGCGAATTGCCATGGTTGCCATCTCCGGAGCCAGCAATGTGACCGGCTATGTCAATCCCATTCACCGCCTGGCAGAAAAAGCACATAAGGCGGGTGCACAGATCATGGTGGATTGCGCCCAGCTTGCCCCGCACCGGCAGATTCGAATGCTACCCTTGGATGACCCTGCTCACCTGGATTATGTTGCCATCTCGGCACATAAAATGTATGCTCCTTTTGGCACCGGGGCATTGATTGGACGGCGCGATCTGTTTGAACAGGGAGCGCCGGATTTGCGGGGCGGTGGCGAGGTGGAAATTGTCACCGTGGATGACGTGGTCTGGTCGGAGCCGCCGGAACGGGACGAGGCGGGCAGTCCCAACACGGTGGGGGCGGTTGCATTGGGTGCTGCAATTGCCCAACTGGAAGCAATTGGCATGCAGGTAGTTGCCAATCATGAAACAGAATTAACCAGGTATGCTCTGGAACAACTTGCGCGGGTTCCCAACTTACGCATGTTTGGATGCCCGGATCCGGAGAAAACCGCCAACCGACTGGGAGTCATCCCAGTGGTTGTTGAAGGTATGTCTCATTACCTGGTTGCTGCCATCCTGGGATATGA
>JAGVUS010000432.1 GCA_019136175.1 Chloroflexota bacterium
TGGCCTGCCATTCAGTCCGAGCCTGTCCTGGAGCAGGAGTGGCACATGGAATTGGGGCAGCGCTTTCATCAGCTTGTCCACCGCCACCAATTGGGATTGCCATTGGATGCCATTGAATCCGGAATAGATGATGGTGTCCTGGGAACCTGGTGGCAGAACTACCTCCAACATCAACTGGAAAATATCCCTCAAACGAGATATCCAGAGTGGATGCTGGCTGCTCCGTTTGCAGGGTATCGCCTGGTGGCAAAGTACGACTTGCTTGCCATCTCACCTGGTGAACGGGCAGTCATCGTGGATTGGAAAACCAACCGGTTTCGCCCCAAGCCATCAACATTAAAGGAGCGCGTTCAAACCCGTCTGTACCGCTACCTGCTTGTAAAAGCCGGGCGGGGCTTGTATGGGAGGGAAACCATCCCGCCGGAAGCGGTGGAAATGATTTACTGGTTCACAGAAACCCCTGAATCCCCCATTTGTTATGGCTACACGCTTTTTGAACTCAATGAAGATCAAAAATACCTGCAGGAATTGATCACCTCAATCGAAATTCTCAGCTTAAAACCTGACCCTTTCCCCATGACGGATGATGAGAAACAATGCAAGTTTTGCAAATTCAGAACACTCTGCAATCGTGGCATCCACCCTGGGAACATCAACGAGCCATCTGGCGGCATCCTTGAATCAGAACCGCCGGAAATTCAGATTGACTTTGATCAAATCGGAGAAATTGAGTTTTGAAATATACTGGCGCCCAATGGCAGGAACCCTCCCCTGTAATCATTCCTGACGGAATCCTTGACCTGGTTGATGGGGATCATCTCACCGCCAGCGCGCTGGTACGCCGCGGGATTCATTCAGTTGAAATTGCACGTGGATATCTAAATCCAAACGATTACTCACCGGCTTCTCCCAGTGACTTGCCGGATTTCGATCAGGCAATCGATCGAATCATCCAGGCAATTCAAAAACGCGAGCGCATAGGAATTTGGGGGGACTTCGATGTGGATGGACAGACTGCCACGGCTGTCCTTGTTGGATGCCTTCGCTCCCTTGGTTGTGATGTGGCTTATCGGGTGCCCATCCGGGCGGTGGAATCCCATGGCATCCAACTTCCCCATTTGCAATCTTTTCTCAAACAGGGGATTTCCCTGTTAATTACCTGCGATACAGGGATTACTGCCCACGAATCGATAGACTATGCGCAAAAGAATGGGGTGGATGTCATTCTTACCGATCACCACACCCTCCCGGAACAGCTTCCCCCGGCTTTTGCAGTCATTAACTCGCAGCGTTTGCCGGAACACCATCCCAGCCGGACTCTTTCCGGGGTGGGTGCAGCTTACCTTGTCTGCCGCGAGGTTGCCAGCCGGATGGGCAATCTTCCCGCTGTAGAAGACCTCCTGGACCTGGTTGCCCTGGGGATGGTTGCAGATCTGGCAGCCTTAAAAATGGATGCCCGCTACCTGGTGCAATTGGGGCTGCGACAGTGTAACCGCTCCCTTCGACCCGCTTTTCAGGCAATCTTTGACCGGGCTGAAATCTCGCCTGTTGAAATCACCGAAGAACAATTCGGCTTTATCCTGGCTCCCCGCTTGAATGCGGTCGGTCGCCTGGGTGACGCCAATCCTCTGATCGAATTTTTATTAACCTCCCATAAAACACTGGCGGAGGTCACAGCCGCCCGCCTGGAAGGAATGAATGCCCAGCGGAAACTGTTGACAGATCAAGTCTTTGGCGCAGCCCAATCGCAGGTGGAACAACATCCCGACTTGCTGCAAAATCCCATCCTGATCCTGTCCCACCCACAATGGTCTGCTGGTGTATTGGGAATTGTAGCCAGCCGCCTTGTGGAACTATACCAGCGCCCGGTGATCCTGCTTCAATCCCCTGCCGGTCAACCCGCCCGAGGATCAGCCCGATCCATTGAGGGCGTTCATATTACAGCAGCACTTTCAGAAGCCCAATCGCTGCTGCTTGGATTCGGTGGTCATCCCATGGCTGCAGGGCTATCCCTGCCGGAGGAGAACCTGCCTGCCTTCCAACGCACAATGATCAAGATTGTTGAGAGGATGAAGCAGGAGCAAAATCTCACGTTGGAATTAAACCTGGATGCCCAAATCCCTTGGGCTGACCTTGCCCTGCCACTGGCGGAATCTTTCAAACGGCTTGCTCCATTTGGACCCGGGAATCCAGC
>JAGVUS010000328.1 GCA_019136175.1 Chloroflexota bacterium
CACCGGTTACCGGCAGTCCGGTCCGGTCACATGGCAATTGAAGAAGGCGTTTTATTACCCCCGTTGGAACCATGAACCACCAGTACAGCGGGATGTCAAACCCATTGATTATCAACAAACTTCCGAGCCGGAGGTGCGGTCATGACGATTCTCAAAATTGCAGCGTTGGTGCCCATGCGCCATCATTCTGTGCGTGTACCCGGTAAAAACTACCGGCTGCTGGCGGGGCGTCCCCTGTTTCACCATATTCTGCAAGCCCTCCTGGATGTTCCCCAGATCAGCGAAGTGGTTGTGGATACCGACAGTCCAATTATCATGGAAGGGATTACCGGGCAGTTTCCCCGTGTGCGCGTCCTTGAGCGACCGGAACACCTGCGCGCCGATACCGTGCCGATGAATGAAATTCTCATGTACGACACTTCCCAGGTGTCTGCTGACTTTTACCTGCAAACGCACAGCACCAATCCGCTTCTCAGGTCGGAGACGATTGCCCGTGCGGTTCAATTCATGCTCACCAATTATCCGGCATATGATTCCCTCTTTGGCGTTACACGGCTGCAAACCCGCTTGTGGGATGCTCTTGGACGTCCGGTCAATCATAATCCGGCAATTTTGCTGCGCACACAGGATCTTCCGCCAATCTATGAGGAAAATTCCTGCATTTATATGTTTACCCGTCAGACGCTGGAACTCCGCCGCAACCGGATTGGAGAGCGTCCCTACCTGTTTGAAATTGACCCGGCGGAAGCAAGGGATATTGATGAAGAGCTCGATTTTCTGATTGCCGACTTGCTGCTCCAGCACCGGCAAAACAATTGACCCGTCTTCCGGAAAATTCTTCTCTGGTACAATACAAGGCATGGCTACCGTACTGTTTTCCGCACCCTATATGATTCCCTTTGTGGATCGTTTTCGCCCCATCCTTGCTCATTATGGGGTGGAGTTGATTGAACCCGTTGTCCATGAACGCATGGGAGAGGATGAACTGCTGGCATATGCCGGGCAGTTTGATGGAACCATCTGTGGAGATGACCGGTACACCCCCCGTGTGCTGGACCGGTGTGCCCCGCGCTTGCGGGTGATTTCCAAGTGGGGGACGGGGATCGATTCCATAGACAAGGTTTATGCAGAAACCCTGGGGATCTCCGTCCGAAATACGCCCAACGCATTCACGCTGCCGGTTGCTGATTCGGTGCTGGGTTATATCCTGGCATTTGCACGCCGTCAGCCATGGATGGACCGGGCAATAAAATCGGGGGAATGGCAGAAGATCCCTGGCAGGTCACTCAGTGAGTGCACCCTGGGCGTGATCGGTTTGGGCAACATTGGCAAGGCGGTTATCCGCCGGGCGCGTGGCTTTGGCATGCGCCTGCTGGGCAACGATATTATTCCCATCGCGCCGGATTTCCTGGCGGAGAACAACGTCACCATTCTCCCCCTGCAGGAATTGATGGAACAGGCTGATTTCATCAGTGTTAACTGTGATCTCAATCCCACCAGCCACCACCTGATCAACAGGCAGACCCTTTCGTGGGCAAGACCGGGGGCAATTCTCATCAACACAGCCCGCGGTCCCATTGTGGAGGAAGCTGCCCTGGTGGAAGCCCTGCAATCCGGCAGGTTGGGCGGGGCTGCCCTGGATGTCTTTGAGGTGGAACCACTGCCAGCGGATTCTCCTCTTACTGGCATGGACCAGGTGATGTTGGCGCCGCACAATTCCAACTCCAGCCCGGCTGCATGGGAACGGGTCCATTGGAACACCATTCGCAACCTTTTGCAGGGCTTGAACATCCCCTGTGATGATCTTGCCCGGTGGATGTCTTGAATCCCGATGCGGGAGGAGCTTAAAATGACAGATCCTGCGATTCGATATTTGCTGATTACCGGGGCGGCGGGGGGGATTGGGCGTGCCACGGTACACCTGTTTGCCAGGCTTGGCTGGCATGTCATTGGTGTTGACCGTAACTCGTTTGGGGATCATTTCCCCGGGAACGGTCTGTTTATTCAAGCGGATATTTCCAATCCGGCAGACCTGGAACAAATTTACCGGCAAGCCCAGTCTTTCACCAGGACGCTGGATGCGGTGGTCAATAATGCTGCCTTGCAAATCACCAAGCCCCTCCTGCAAACCACGGTTGAGGAATGGGATGCAGTCATGGCATCCAACCTGCGCTCGGTCTTCCTGGGCGC
>JAGVUS010000207.1 GCA_019136175.1 Chloroflexota bacterium
TGCTGTCCACCCCCCACCCGGCGGGGATGGGCTCGCCTTTTTCCTTGTACACGGTCACCCGCCCGATGGGCACGATGCTGGTTGCCATATCCAGCACATAGGGGCGGTTTTCCCGGGCAGGCACCGCCACGGCAATCGGGTTGGTGCCCAGCATGCGGGTGCTGCCATAGGTGGGAGCCACCAGGGGTTGGCTGTTCGTCAGGCTGATGCCAATCATCTGGTGGGGCAGCGCCATCATGGCGTAATACCCGGCAATCCCGTAGTGATTGCTGTTGCGGACGGTCACCATTGCCACGCCGCTTTCGGCTGCTTTTGCCAGGCAGCGGTTCATGGCGTGGAATGCTGCCACCTGCCCCAGCCCGTTCCCGGCATCCAGCGCCAGGGTGGTTGCGGTTTCGTTCACGGTGGAGATCACCGTCACCGGCGACATGACACCCTTGCGCAGGCGTGAGCCGTAATAGGTGTTCAGCCGGATCACGCCGTGCGATTCCACCCCGCGTACATCCGCCGCCACCAGCACATCCGCGGCAATTCCGGCGTCTGCCGGGGGCACGCCCAGCTGGACGAAAAACCGGGTGACGTACTCCTGCAGGGCAGGGATGGGGTAGCGCAGGTATTCGGTCATTGCATCCTCTCCTCAATTAAACAGGACTTCCCAGCGCGGGGCAGGGGTGGTTCTACCTCCCGCCATTGAACATCCGCCTTTACTTGCCGGATTTTTCCCGATTGTGTCGTTTGCATAGCATCTGGCAATTATCGGGATTGGTTTTTCCTTTCCGGGAGGGCATTTTGGACATACGCCTTTTTGCCGTTCATACGCTTCCACTTTTTGTTGGGGTGTAAAAGCGCGGATATTGAGATGTTTTTCATCACGGGTTAATACATAAGGATAAATTCCCTTTTTGCTGGTAACATCGTCATCCATCATCAGTTTTTGGATTTCCTGCTCCAATATATCGGTGTCAAAAGTTTGACCATGGAATTCATCGTACAGACTCCCCCAATCAATCCCTTTCATTTCCTTGCGATAGTGCTTAAAGGTTAATTCGACCCAATCAATGACATTTTTGAAGTAGATCCACAACTCATTGGCATTTGGATGGACGGACATGTACTCTTCAATCCTGCCTTTGGAAATCCAGTCCAACGCTGTTTCCAGAATTTCCTGACGGATGGGAGAGCCAGGCACATAGTCTTTGGACAGCAGGTACGCGGCACAGTTGCTTTTGCTGAATTTTAACTTTGCATCGGACAGCCAGGGTCCGGTATAGACTGCATTCCGCAACTCCTGGTCGGTCAATTTTTCGCCCGCAATATTGATAATTTTGAACCAGTCCAGTTTTTCCTTGTCGTTCCCCTCGCAAAAATAAACCATCAGTGGATAGTCCAAAATCTGGTCTTGTTCGGGCTTGGTTAGATTATGAAAATAGCGGTTGTCGAGGGAAAAGATGCCATGAACATACTGGCAAAAGCTGATTGTCCTCTGCTGACCATCCAAAACCTCAAAAGTTTCGTTGCCATCCGCATCGGTATTTTTCACCCAATACATTACATTGAGCGGAAAGTTTTTGCGGATCGTGTCAATGACCGCATTGCGCTTGTTTTCATCATAAATAAATTCGCGCTGATATTTTGGGCGTATGTTCAGCCTGCCGTGGTAGCCAACCACGCCTTCCTCATTATTATCAACGTAATTCTTTGCAACTTCCCGGATGGTGATTTCGTGTAATTCGATTTTCATTGTAAAATCCCTCTCCGCTTAATTACAATCCTATCGTAAAGACGTTGAAAAGTCCCATCTCCATTTGAAAGATAGAACCGGATGCCGCCACCCATATAAGTTCCTTTAGCTGCAAACTGAGACATTGGTTTTCCAACAAACCTGCTTGACCCAATGATTTCAAATTGTTCCGGGTTATATTTGTCAAGAAACGTAATTGGAACACCCATTTCTCCGTCATAGTCGCAGGGTATCTCGGCTACTTTTGATACTTCGATTGCATCGTAATTCACATAGTGCGGGTATTCTTCGGGGGTGTAGCGTTTATATAGAGTAATGGTTTCATGGCGTTTCTTAAAATCCAAATTTGTGAACCAACCAACATTGCGAAATTTTACTAATCCCGTTTCCGGATTATATACACCATCTGCCCATTCCCGTGTATATCCGGCTGGAATTCTAAAAAAAGCATTGCCATTTGGAAAACCATTTCCGAGCCACATTCTGCCTTCTTTTATAAACTTAAAAATATCTTTATAGGTTATCGCATTTTTACTGCCGATAATAATAAACTTTTTTTCAAATTCCATTAACTGGGTGACATATTCGCGAAACAATGAAAATGGCGGGTTGGTTACGACAATATCCGCTTCTTGCAGCAACTCCATGGATTCGGGGGAGCGAAAATCACCATTCTCTTTTAAGGGCGTTAGGACGTTCCTCCTGTTTTTGATTAGATATTCAACATCACTCAGGTCAGTTGCACCATCGGCGTTTTCATCCGTCACTTCAGTAATTTCTATTTTGTAGGGAATTCTCGTGTCGGAGCTTGCAATGCCAGCATTTCTACCATCAAACAATGGCAGTTGCTGACCTGCAATGTGCGAGCCGGAATAACTGGTTGCAATCAGTTTCTTCAACCCCAGGAAGTTAAAGTTCATTGCAAAGTACTTAAAGAAATTGCTCTCATACGGGTCATCGCAATTGCATAAAATCACCTTGCCCCGGAAATGCTCCCAATAATGGCGCATTTCTGCTTCAATATCCGTCAATTGCGTATAGAATTCATCCTTCTTTGCCAGGTTTGCCTTTTGTAATGTTTCGTTTTTCGCCATCAATGATTCAAACCTCTCTAAAATTCACAAAGCCATTTGTATCGCCAGGATAAAAAGGGCATTGTTCATTTTTTCCCCAAAGCAACTATGGGATGTTCAGGTGTGGTTATGGAACATCTTGATAATTCTAGCACAAGACGGCTCCCCCCGCCCCCAAAAACACCACCCCGCCGGGTTGGCGGGGTGGTGTCTGGCTTGATTCACAACAACCTCAAATATCCAGGTTGCGCACGCTGCGGGCGTGGGTCTGGATGAAGCGGGTGCGGGGCGGAACCGCCTCGCCCATCAGCATGTCAAAGGTGCGGTCGGCGGCGGCGGCGTCCT
>JAGVUS010000393.1 GCA_019136175.1 Chloroflexota bacterium
GATTTATTCAACACCACGCCGGGGGCAACCAGGCTGCCATGTACATAAGCAGTATCCGTCAGGGTAATCACCCCGCCAACACCGGTGATATCGCCTCGCACATCTCCAGAGATGGTAAGGGTTCCACCCAAAACAGCAATGCTGCCATTGACAACTGATCCTTCTTCAAGGACAGCTGAACCGCCA
This sequence comes from Chloroflexota bacterium, assembly GCA_019136175.1. Classification (GTDB taxonomy): domain Bacteria; phylum Chloroflexota; class Anaerolineae; order Anaerolineales; family Anaerolineaceae; genus CALMHE01. The sequence goes on from JAGVUS010000393.1 coordinate 187, forward strand.
ATCACAGCCAGGTCTCCATTGAGCGCCTGACCGGATACCAGTCGGAAGTTGCTAGTGCCAATGACCGCCTGGTCACCATTCAGGTCACCAGGGGTGGGTCCCTGGGCAAGAGCAGGGGAAGAAATCCAGAGAGAGACAGCCAGGAGAACGATCAAAAGTAAGGAAAATTTTTGAATGGTCTTCATTTTGTGGGAATTCCTTTCCGGGAAGAGATACGGAATACAAGATTCCAGGCAAGCACCAGTACGGTGCACCAGGAGGCAAACACCAATAAGCCTGCTCCAATCAGCAGGGGAGGGATGGTTTGCAGCCAATGTGTGATGCTGGCTTTTGCCTCCAAAAATACAAGCCAGGCACCTGTCAGTGATTCAAAAACCTGCGTAAACAGGCTCACAGGACTATGATTCAAGACAATAAAAAGGATGATCAATGCCAGTGTCAGGAGAAATGCACCACTGAGAATGAGGAATCCCATCCATACCTGCCTGCGCAGTTCCTTTTGTCTGCGATCTGCCAGGCTTGCCTGCCAGCGATTGACAAAACCGGGAGCAGCAGGCATCATGGGTGCGCTCTTTAACATTCCATTGACATCCTGCCAGGCTTTATCATTATCCTGGCAGACCGGGCAGGTTTTGAGGTGTGCTTTTAATTCTTGCTCATCCTGTTCGGTGAGGGGTGCGTCCTGATAAATCCACTCGTTAAAAGGCTGGTGATTCATCATGCCTCCTTTCAGGTACTGCTGACGGATGTGCCGCCTGCCAGCGTTGACCAAGGGTGATACGGGCGCGGTGAAGGCGGCTTTTCACTGCGCTGACGGTAAGGTTTAACGTTTGAGCAATTTCCATTTCAGACAAGTCATACCAATACCTTAAAATGATGGCGGCGCGGTCTTGTGGGTTGAGACCATCCAGCAGGCTGCGCAGCACTGCTGCTTCCTCCGATTGACTTGCGTACGCCTCCGGGTTGGGGGCGGGGTCGGGGGAGGTGTCTTCAACGTAACCTTCAAGCGGGAGAATGTTTATGCGCTGGCGGCGGTGTTGATCAATGCAGTAGTGCGCGGCAATGGATAGGATCCAGGTCATGAAAGACCGGTTGGGGTCATACCGGTTTAGATTCCGATATGCACGCCAGAACGTTTCCTGAGCGGCATCCTCTGCTTCCTGGGGGCTGCCAAGCATCCGGTAGCAAAGGTTATAGACGGGTGTCTGGTAATGCTCCACCACGCGGGTAAATGCTTCTTCATTGCCTTGCAGTGCCAGGGGCAGCCATTCGCTATCCGGAATTTTCACAAGTGCTCCTCAATTGTTACATAACCATATACGCAAACCATTACCTTGAGTTGCATGGTCAAAGAACCCTGTTTTCCGGGGGCATGGATTTGGAGTGTTTGTCTGGATTTTCCGATTGGATTGTTTTAGCCGTTAAAGACAATCTCTTCCTTGCCTGCAAGCCGTTCCTGGATGCGGTTGATAACCTGGTCCAGGTGGCGCGGTTTGTGGACAAAATCCAAATCATCGGAACGGATGGTCAATACCGGGCAGAGGTCAAAAATGCGAATCCATTCCTCGTAATACGAATCCAACAGATCAAGGTAGGCAGAGTCGATTGTATTTTCAATTGACCTGCCACGCTTCTGGATTCTTTTGAGGAGGAGCGGCACGGGGGCTTTCAAATAAATCAGCAGGGAAGGGGGAGGGAGTTTTTTGACAACCACATTGAAAAGCTGCTGGTATGTCTGATAGTCCCGTTCGTTGATGTTTCCCATGGCGTGCAAGGCACGTGCAAAGATATGCGCGTCTTCGTAAATGCTGCGGTCAATAATGGCGGAGCGGGCATCGGCAGCCATGTCCAAATGTTGTTCGGCGCGGTGACCCAAAAAGAACACCTGCAGGTGAAAAGACCATTGCCGCATATCGGCATAGAAATCCGGCAGGTAGGGATTATCGGCAACACTCTCATAAGCAGTGCGCCAGCCCATCCGTTCCCCCAGCCGTTCGGTCAGGGAGGTTTTTCCTGCCCCAATATTGCCAGCTACAAGAATCAATCGTTTCATGGTTTTGGGGAATTTGTTCCGGTGGATAAGATGTGTTAATTGTATCCCATTTCGGTTTTATAAATGGGAAATTGGGCTACAATGATGATGATTAATGACTGCGGGTTGGAGAGATCCAGCAAGGAGGACAGAATGTGTGACACGTTTATAGCCATGCCCGATGTGACCTGCGATGGGTCTGTCATTTTTGGAAAAAATTCCGACCGGGAACCAAACGAAGCCCAGCAGGTGGTTCTCCTGCCAGCAATGGATCACCCGGAGGGCAGCCAATTGAAGTGCACCTATATTGAAATTCCACAGGTGCGGCATACCCACGCCGTCTTATTATCCAAGCCGTTTTGGATGTGGGGCGCGGAAATGGGTGCCAATGATAAGGGAGTGGTGATTGGTAACGAGGCTGTGTTCACAAAACTACCTCCAACAAAAGAACCGGCGCTTCTAGGCATGGATTTACTCCGGCTGGGGCTGGAACGTGGTTCCTCTGCTGAGGAAGCCCTGCATGTCATCATCCAACTGTTGGAAACCCATGGGCAGGGAGGAAACTGTGGATTAACCCATCCGTTGTTCTATGAAAACAGTTTTCTAATTGCAGATGCCAGCCATGCCTGGGTATTGGAAACTGCTGGCAGGCATTGGGCAGCCGAAAAGGTGACCCGCGGGGTGCGATCGATCTCCAATGCCATCACCATTGGAACGAGGTGGGACCTGGCGTCCAGTCGCCTGGTTTCCACGGCGGTGGAAAAAGGCTGGAGTAAAAAGGTTGATGATTTTGATTTTGGGCGCGATTATTCCGATTTTGTATTCACTACATTTTCGGATGCGCATAGCCGCCAAGCTTGCACAACCAGCCTGTTGCAAAAAGCAGGATGTGTGGATCTGCCCTACGCGTTTTCAGTTCTGCGCTCTCATGGTGGCAGCGAAAAACCGGATTGGAGTCCGGATAGGGCGATTGCCGGTGCGTCGGTTTGCTGTCATGTGGGGTTTGGTCCCATTCGCATCAGCCAGACGACCGGCTCGTTGGTCAGCAGGTTGCGGCAAGGGGAGGAACCGGTCCATTGGGTGACTGGAACAGCAGCACCCTGCACGGGAATTTTTAAACCAGTCTGGTTTTCAACCGGATTGCCGGAAACGGGACCTGCCCCTACTGCCAGGGCGGACGCGGATAGCCTCTGGTGGCAGCATGAACGGCTGCATCGGCTGGCGTTGATGAATTATCAAAATACGATGGCTTTATACCGGCAGGAACGGGATGAAATGGAATCCCGCTTTCTCCAACGTGCTGCAAATGGACCATTGGAGGAACTCAGCCGGGTATGTTTTTCCGAGGCTTCCGAAGCCGGTCAACGCTGGTACAAACAAGCCCGGCGGGCGAACCTCCGGACAACCGCCCGTTTTTATTACCGTCAGGCGTGGGCTCGTTTTAATCGGGATGCTGGTTTATCGTTTGATTAGCACTCACTGTATCCGCAGGCGTAACATTTCCGGCAGCCTTCTTCGTTAACAACTGCTGCAACACCACATTCCGGACAGAGATCACCAATTTTTAAAAGCGGCTGGTCTGCCAGGTTGGGGGAGGAATGGCTGCGCGATTCATCCAAGTCGTTGAATTCATCCTGGTGACTGACACCCTGGTTTTGCATCAGGCGAACGGTTCGCTGGCGGAGGTATTCTTCCAGGATTTGAGCCACACCATCCGGCAGGGATCGAACCCGGTTGGGACCAAAGCCCAGCGGGCGACCACCGCCAATCCCCGAAAGTTGGTTGGCAGCTTCCTCCATCCGTTCACTTGGCTCCACCGGTGATGCCATACGCAGAATATACGATATCAAACGACCAATTGCTTCTGAAACCGCGGCGGTATCCGAGCCTGCCTTTGCGGTATTAATGAACACTTCAAATGGCTGGTTGCCACCATTTTCATTAATAGTGATAAAAGTTTTGCCCAGCGGTGTATTTAACGAGTATGTAAATCCGGGCAGAGTACGGGGGCGTGGTTTTTTACTCTCTGTCCAGATGGTCAGCTGACCGGTGGTTTCATCTTCTTCCCAACGCTTGAATGGTTGGCTTTGATCCACCGTGGTTTGTTTTTTCTCGGCGGTTGCGCGGGTTTCCAGGACCACTTTTTCGCGCGATCCGGTTACATAGACCGTTGTTCCTTTGCAGCCCAGCTTCCAGGCAAGCAGGTAAGCCAGGGCAACATCCTCTTCGGTGGCTTCCGCGGGGAAATTCACTGTTTTGGACATGCTGTTATCAACAAATGCCTGTAGAACCGCCTGGGTGCGGACATGTTCTTCTGCGGTGATATCTGAAGATACCACGAATACATCCCTCAAGTACTGTGGAACTTCGTCAATGAGCTGACAGGAACCATCCCGCATGACCTGATCCACAATTGCCTGCCGCTCCTGTTCATCCAACCCGGCTTCCACAAGGGCTTTCTCAAACAGGGGGCTGGCATAAGCAAGCTGTAAATCCTTTCCATTGTCATTAACATGGCGGATGTATGCAAGGGCAAAAACTGGTTCACAACCATACCCCTCGCAACCGGCAACTGTGGCAATGGTTCCCGTGGGAGCAATGGTTGTTTGGGCTGCATTTCGGATCCCGTGTTTCCGGATATCCTCATGAATCCTGTCCCAGAAAATTTCCGGGCGTCCCCAATCGTGCAAATGGGAGACAAGCGGGGAGGGGGGCTGCCAGGTCAGATTTTCCGGATCATAGATGCTGCCGGAAATTGCCGGGAAAGGACCTCGCTCGATGGCAAGATCGATGCTGGTTCGCATCGCCCAGTAGCGAACAAACTCTATGACCTGTGATGCAAACTCCAACCCTTCATCGGAGCCATAGCGCACACCGACGTGATACATAATATCCGCCAGTCCCATGATACCCAAGCCGATCCGGCGGGCTCGGTGGGCAGCTTCCTTGAGGGTTGGGACAGCAGGAACATACTGGTTGGCGTCCACAACATCATCCAGGAAACGAACCGCCAGGATGACATCCTGACGCAGTTTTTCCCAATCCATTGTATGATGGGTACCGGCATGAGTGGCAAGGTTGATGGATCCGAGGCAGCAGTTTTCATATGGACCCAGCCACTGCTCACCGCAGGGGTTGGTGGCTTCCAGGGCATACAGGTGAGGAACTGGATTGGATCGGTTGGCGGCATCCAGGAAAAGGACACCCGGCTCTCCGTTATGGTGTGCCTGGCGGACGATGGATTCAAACAAATCACGGGCGCGCACCTTTTTATACACGACAATGGGGATGCCTGCTGCCTCTGCCTGTTCCAGGGTGCCATCAAATCCCCGGTATTTGGGGTGTTTGACATCCGGGAAACGGAGTTCCCATTCCTCATCATTTTCAACGGCTTTCATGAAGGCATCAGTAATGCCCACAGAAATGTTGAAATTGGTGATCTGGTTTTCGTTAGTCTTGCAGGTGATAAATTCTTGAATATCCGGGTGGTCCACCCGCAACACAGCCATATTGGCTCCCCGCCTGGACCCACCCTGGGCAACTTCTCCAAAGGCATGATCATACACGCGCAGGAAACCCACCGGTCCGGTTGCCTGACCAGCAGAGGACTTTACCAGGCTTCCCTGGGGGCGCAGCCGGCTGAAGGAAAATCCATTTCCACCACCTGTTTGCTGGATGAGAGCGGCATTGCGCAGGGTGGTGAAAATTCCACTTGCCAGCTTGCCCATGTCGTCGCTGATGGGCAGGACAAAACAGGCAGCCAGCTGCCCCAATGGTGTTCCGGCGCCGGTAAACGTGGGGGAGTTGGGAAAGAAGGACTTTGACGTGAGCAGGGTGTAATATTCGCGTGCCAATGACAGTACATCCACACCCCAGGTTGATTCCACTTTGGCAATATGGTAAGCCACCCGCCAGAACATTTCCTCCACGGTTTCGGCAGGTTGGGCATCTGCGCCGCGGCGGACATAGCGTTTTACCAGGACCTGCCGGGCGTTGGAGGTTAAATCCACGGCAGGCAGATCAGGCGGGAGAGCAGGGGTTGTGTAAGGATCCAGGGGTTTCGATGATTCAGTCATGGGTCACCTTATCCTTCCAGCAAATGATCGATTTCTTCACGGATTTCCTGCAAATCATCCATGTGAAGATAGACAATGGCATATCTGACATAGGCAATCTGGTCCAGTTTTTTCAAACCCGCCATAACCATATCACCGACAATCCGGGAGGATACTTCCGCCCTGCCCATTTGTTGCAGGGACGACTCAATTTCACCGACTAATCGGTCAATTTCCGCAGCTGGAACCGGGCGCTTGGCACAGGATATGCGGATACCCCGGGTTAATTTTTCGCGGTCAAATTCCTCGCGGGTTCCATCCCGTTTGACCAGGAGGGGGGTTGCCAAAATGGGACGTTCCAGGGTGGAAAAACGCTGGTGGCATTCATCACACTCCCGCCTTCGCCGGATGCCTCCGTGGTTGTCGTGTGTGGTATCCAGTACTCTTGATCCTACATGTTGACAATATGGACAGCGCATGGATGGAACCTCCTGGTTGATTAGATAAAACAAAACAATACACAGCCGCCTGGTTTATCCCCTGGCGGATGGCGAATGTTTCCCAGTTTCGATAAAACACCCCCTACATGTGGGGGTACCATGAATATTATGCCGTATGGATAGTACAGTCATTCTAGCATAATCCCGGAAGGCTTGCAAGGGGATGAGGGCGATTCTAATCTTAAAATATTGCCTGAAATCAGGACTGGAAGAATGATGGAAACCAGCCATTTTCCCTGCTCCCATATGTGGATGGAAACCAATGATCCTTGATGTCCACCCAAGGAATGGGGGTGTTAAGTTTGGATTTCCCGTAAAAATTTTGATGATGATTTGAAAGCTTAATAAATTCAGTCTCTCCTATCACAATCCGGATAAGAGAGACTGACCAGGGTGAATCAATCTATTGTGGCGGTGACTCCGGAAGGGGAACCAGTCGGAACCTGGTTTTGTCCAATAATTGCTGGATAATTATGAGGGTTGCCACTGAATACACTTCATAAAATACACGAATTTCGATGGGGTATCCGAAAAAGATGAACATTATCAGCAGGGGAATTAACATCATGCAAGCAGATACCAGGAATGGTGGCTTACGGAGAGGATGGATAAAAATTAAATATATTACGATGATGCTTGTTATGGTGGAAATAATGCTCAGGGCTGGCCGATTAATCCAAAACCAAAGATGGTCGTACAGGTGAAATTCCAATGGCACACCAGGATTTCCTGAATAATGGGAGCGAATTGCCAGTTGCAGAAACAGGTAGATCAAACCCTGGGCTGCCAACAATTTCACTGCCAGACTTGGTTGGATGCGTTGTTTTGGGAACCAAAAATACAGGATGAATGGAATGACAAGGAAGATGGCAGTTTCTTTTGTCAGGACTGCAAGTGTAAATACCACCAAGTATGCCCACCAATGTTGCTTATGCAAGAGCACCAAGGCAAGTGTAAACAAAAACAGGACAGAAAAATCATAAATATATCCAATAAAGATAAATGGCAGCAACCCCATCATTGCAAAAAGGCAGGTAATATCCACAACCAATGAAGGGGCAGAGTATAAACTCAGCAGAAGAGCCCGAAAAGATGCACAAAAACCAACAATGGATCCTCCCATCATCAGAAGAATGATCAGTGATTCCACTGCCAGTTCTGGTGAGGCACGGAACCGACTTAATGACCGGGAGTATGCTGGTGAATTATTCAGATGGTTTTCCAGGCTTTTCTCGAAGGAATCTGGCAAAACGCTGGTTACTCCATTGGCTATTCCGGGAACCAGTACGCGGTATACAAAAGGACGATATGCCTTTCCCTCCAGCATATCTGCCAGTCTGGCTTTTTCATATGCATTTACTCCAGAAATATTAACAAAAACAACCAGCAGGATGCTGCTGGTGGCAATACAAATAACCCACCAAAGAAGTGAGTGGAGTTTATTTATGATCAATTGACTTAACCTTTAAACGCAGGCATACCCATCCCCGCCCTCCTGCAAAAGGGGGCGGGAATGGGTTGAAACAACTCTGCCTAGCGATTGGTTTGTTCGGCGCGCTTGCGGAGAAATGCAGGCACGTCCAGATCACCGGTATTGACCACCTGGGGCGGGAAGGTGGATGCAACCGGCTGGCTGTTGGTATCAGAGGTTGGGCGTTCAGATGGACGATTGGTTGGCTGTTGCTGCGGGCGGGGCTGTGCGGTTGGCTCCGGGCGGTAGACACGCAACTCAGAGGGGTTTGGGAGGCTGACACCGCGATCAAAACCGGTGGCAATCACCGTGATGCGGATTTCATCACCCATATTTGGATCGATGACTGCGCCAAAGATCAAGTTGACGTCCGGATGGGCGGTTTCCTTGATAATGGCAGCTGCCTGGTTGACATCAAACAGAGTCAGGTTGGGACCGCCGGTCACATTGAAGAGAATGCCGCGGGCTCCGTTAATGGTGATGTCCAGGAGCGAGCTGGAAATTGCTGCATCGGCTGCCAGGCGGGCTTTATCTTCACCGGAGGCACGGCCAACTGCCATGAGGGCGGCTCCGCCTTCAGACATGATGGCACGGACATCTGCAAAGTCCAGGTTGATCAAACCGGGAACGGTGATCAGTTCGGAAATACCCTGGATGCCCTGGCGGAGGACATCATCCGCAGTGCGGAAGGATTCCTGCAGGGTGGCGCGCTTGTCCACAATCTGGAGCAGGCGGTCATTGGGAATAACGATCAAGGTGTCGGCATGTTCCTTCATTCGATTGATGCCGTCTTCTGCAGACGCTGACCGCTTGGCTCCTTCAAATGTGAAGGGTCGGGTAACTACGCCAATGGTCAGGGCGCCAACTTCCTTGGCGATTTGCGAGACGATGGGCGCTGCGCCGGTTCCGGTACCGCCACCGAGACCAGCTGTTACAAACACCATATCGCTGCCGCGCAGGACTTCGTACAGTTCTTCTGCAGATTCTTCGGCTGCCTTGCGTCCCATCTCGGGATTGCCGCCTGCACCGAGGCCGCGTGTGGCTTTATCGCCAATCCGAACCCGGACCGATGCCCTGGAGAGCATCAAAGCCTGGGCATCGGTGTTCACCGCCACGAACTCGATGCCTTGCAGACCTTCTTCAATCATCCGGTTCACTGCATTGCAGCCGCCGCCGCCCACACCAATAACTTTAATCCGTGCAAATGATTCTGGCTGAGGTAGAGTGTTAAGATCCATGGTTATCTCCTATCTTGATATAAATCGTGTTGAAATCTTTTATGGCAACATACGTTTGAGGAAATTGATGATGGTTTCCCAATCCAATGACACTCCTTTCTTCCCCCTTTTACCACCTGAATGGGCGGGGATGGTTTCGCTCATGATTAATGCCCAGTGAAGCAACCCGACACTTGTCGAATAGGCGGGCGAGTTCAACTGGTCGGTTAAGCCAAGTAGGTTTTCGGGTTTTGCCAGCCGGACAGGCAGGTTCATAATCCGGGCAGCCAAAGGACGTATTCCAGGAAGCAGGCAGGCACCGCCGGTGAGAACAACACCGGCAGGTAGAAGCCCGTCATAACCGGAGCGCTTGATTTCCGCCAGGACCATTTCGAAAATTTCTTCCACACGGGCTTCGATGATATTGGAAAGCTCACGCCGGTTCACCCGGGTGGGTTGTTCTTCGCCAAAAGGACGGATTGTGAATACTTCATCTTCACCCACCTCATCCATGATGGCGTGACCGTACTGTTTCTTGATTTCCTCTGCCTGCGAGATGGGCAGGCGTAAACCGTGGGCAATATCGTTGGTGACGTGATTGCCACCTACTGCCAAAACACTGGTATGCCATACGTCGCCGTCAATGTAAATTGCCAGGTCGGTGGTGCCACCACCGATATCACAAACCACTGCGCCCATCTGGCGTTCCGATTCAGTCAGGACGACTTCGGCGGAAGCCAGCGGATTTAATACAAATTGGGTTACATCCACTCCTGCAGCCTGGACGCACTGTCGAAGGTTTTCCACAGTGGAAGATGCAGCTGTGATGATGTGGGCTTCCACTTCCAGGCGAAATCCATGCATTCCTTCCGGGGCATGAATTCCATTTTGACCATCAACGGTAAAACCTCTCTGGATGACGTGGATAATTTCCCGGTTGTGGGGGATGGCAACAGCCTGGGCTGCTTCCAGGGCACGAGCAATATCTTCATCATCAATCACCCTGCCGGAAATTCCAACCACGCCATGACTGTTGATGGATGCCACGTGTGATCCTGCCAGGCTGACCCAGCCGGATGTGATTTCCAGCCCCGAGGATCGTTCCGCTTTTTCCACGGAATGAGCAATGGACTGGGATGCGGCTGCCAGATCTACAATGGTTCCCTTCTTGATGCCCTGGGATGGTTCAATTCCCACTCCCAGGATTCGCAGCCGGTTTTCCGCTTCCACGCGGGCAACCAGCGTGCAGATTTTTGTTGTTCCTATGTCAATTCCCACTACGATTGATTCATCCATGGCTATTGCTCCATCCGGAGATAAGGTGCGTGGACTGTTTCCACGCTGATCAGTTTTGGCGACAGCCCCATTCGCTGCACCTGTTTGACAATTTCCTGGTATTCGGTCATCTTCAGGTCAATCTCATCCATCGTCAAACCAATGTAGACATACCAGCCTTGTG
>JAGVUS010000457.1 GCA_019136175.1 Chloroflexota bacterium
GTGGTGGCTGCCGGTGTCACCCTGCTCTTCTGGCGCGTGGCGCTGGAGACGGTGGACGAACGCTTCACCAACCAGTTGTATGAATCCAGCCAGCTGACCGCCGATGCCATGCTGGCGTTTGAAAATGACCAGGTGGAGACCCTGCGCCTGCTTTCCAACACCCAGGGCGTGGCGGATGCCGTACTGGCGGGCGATGCCGAACAACTGCGCACCCTTGCGCTGGGGGTTGCCGTCAACAACCAGGCGGGCGTGGTGGAATTTTTGGACAACCAGGGCAACCTGGTGCTGGCAATGCGCCAGGTGCGCAGCAACAACTCGCTGGATTATGAATACATCCGCGGCGGTCCATCGGTGCACCCGGGCTGGACGATTGTGCAGAATGTCCTGGCGGGTGCGGCAGGCAGCACTGTCAAGTTCTCCGACCTCATCCGGGCGGACTGGGGCACCTTCTTTTACACCGCCGGTCCCATCCTGGATGCCAACAACCAGCGGGTGGGTGTGATGCTGGTGGGCACACCCCTCACCGGTGTCACCCGGGCGCTGCGCGAGGCAACCCTGGCGCAAATTACGCTCTACGATTTCAACGGGCAGGTCATCTCCAGCACCTTCCCGTCCAACTCGCACTGGCAGCCGCTGAGCGTGGAACTGGTGGATGAAATCCTGGCAAAAGAAAACGAAGCCATCTACCGCCGCGACGCCTTCAACCGCCTGCTGTCCAATGGCATGGATTACGGGGAACTCCTCACGCCCTGGCAGGCACGGGATGGCAGCCACCTGGGGGTGGTGGGGACCGCGCTGCTGAAAAACATCCTGATTACCGCCACACTGCCCACCCGCATCTGGCTGATCAGCCTGGTGTTCCTTACCGTGATGCTGATTGTCCTGATTGGCATCAATATTTCCAACGTCATCACCCGCCCGATTGTTCACCTGATGGAGGCAACCCGCACGGTTGCTGGCGGGAATTTAAACGTCCACGTGGAAAAGGAGACCAACGACGAGATTGCCATCCTGGCGGAGTCCTTCAACATGATGGTGCACAACCTCCAGCAATCGCAGGATGAAATTATCAGCAATTACGATAACACGCTGGAAGGCTGGGCGCGCATCCTGGAGATGCGCGACAAGGAAACCAGCGGTCATTCCCAGCGCGTCCTCGACCTGACGATGGCAATTGCCCCCCTGATGGGCATTCCGCCGGACCAGATGGAACACCTGCGGCGCGGCGTCCTGCTGCATGATATTGGCAAGCTGGGCGTGCCCGATTCCATCCTGCTTAAACCCGGTCCGCTGACGCCCGATGAGTGGCTGGTGATGCGCAAACACCCGCTCTATGCCTATGAGATGTTGAAAAACATCCCCTACCTGGCTCCGGCAGTGGAGGTGCCTTACTGCCACCACGAATGGTGGAACGGCAAAGGGTACCCGCGCCAGCTGATCGGCGAGTCGATCCCGCTGGCAGCCCGGGTCTTTTCCCTGGTGGACGCCTGGGATGCGCTCACCACCGACCGCCCCTACCGCGCAAAAATGACTCCGGTGGATGCGCTGGGGGAAATCACCAGCCAGAGCGGGCAGCAGTTTGATCCCCGGCTGGTGGATATTTTCAGGCAGTTCATCCAGCTGCGCTACCTGGGCATGCAGTAACCCTTGAAACGCCTCTTGAAATCCCCCTTCGCCTGGCAACATCTCTGGGCTGTGCTCCTGGGCATCAGCCTGGTGCTGATGATTGTGCCATGGCTGTTCGGCTCCTACGAGACGATTGGCTTCATCCTGCTGCCCACCCCGGCAGAGGAAGCCCCGGCGGCAACCGGGGAGATCATCCGCAAGGATATTCCGCCGGTGGACCTGGCGGTGATTGCCGATGCGCTGCTGGACCAGGGGTATGGGGCAACCGCCGCCTACCGGATTGCGACCCAGTTCCGCGAGGATCTCGCCACGCCGGTGACAACGGCAACCAACAACCCGTTCCAGTTTGCCACCCCGTCACCCAGCCCCACGCCGCCTGCCGCAACACAAACGCAGACACCCTCCCGCACGCCAATTCCCACCCTGGCAGCCACATCCACCCCCAGCCAGACGCCCCGCCGGACGGCAACCGCCGCGCGCACCGCCACCGCAGCACCCACCCGCACCCCAACCCGGACGGTGACGGCAACGCTGACGCCCACCCCCACCAT
>JAGVUS010000425.1 GCA_019136175.1 Chloroflexota bacterium
ATTCCTGGAGGAATGGATGGCGACATTTTTTACCCGGCGCGGGGATGGTGGTGATACAGGTTTATTGGGGGAAGGGCGGGTTCCGAAATTTGATCTACGTATGGAGGCGCTGGGTGCCATTGATGAGGCAAATTCGATCTTTGGGTTATGCCGTTCCATGGTAAAATCACCGCTTTTACCGTCCATTCTGCTGCAGGTCCAGCGGGATTTATACCAACTGATGGCAGAAGTTGCAGCCACTCCCGAGAATACAGACCGGTTTCGTGCCATTCGTTCGCAAAATGTGGGCTGGCTTGAAGCGCAGATGGATGCCTTAAGCCAGGTTGTTGAAATTCCAAAAGAATTTATTATTCCCGGTGACCAAATGTCCAGCGCATGGTTGGACTTGGCGCGTACAGTTGTCCGTCGGGCAGAGCGCAGGGTAGTTGAATTACTTGCGCGCGGTGATATCGAAAATTGGGATATTGAAAAATATCTAAACCGGCTCTCCTCCCTATGCTTTGTCATGGAACTGGTGGAAAACCGGGCAGCTGGATCTGACAATCCCACTTTGGCGAAGGATTCCGGTTTATGATCGGTACATTGATCAATGTCGCCGCCATTATTATTGGCGGTTTGCTTGGCATCCTTCTGGGTTCACGCCTACAGGAGCGGGTTCGCAGTACCGTTATGGCAGGGTTGGGTTTGTTCACCCTGGCATATGCGTTGCAGCAATTTTTTGGGACCACCAACGCCCTGGTTGTGTTGGGAGCGTTGATTGCTGGAGCCCTGCTGGGGGAGTGGTGGCAGATTGAAAATGGTTTGGCAAGGTTGGGACGGTGGTTGGAAATCCGGCTGGGCGTGCAAAATGATGAGCCTTTGGAGTTGCAGAACGGACAAAAAAGCCGATTTGTGCGCGGTTTTCTCACTGCTTCACTCTTGTTTTGCATTGGTCCGATGGCTATCCTTGGTTCCATCCAGGATGGATTAACTGGTGATTCTTCAACACTGATCATCAAGGCGGTGCTGGATGGATTTGCGTCACTTGCATTTGCATCCACGCTTGGGGTGGGGGTGCTGTTTTCTTCACTGATTATCCTGGTTTACCAGGGAGCCATTTCCCTTCTTGCGGTACAGGTACAATCATTTTTTACACCCATCATGATGAGTGAAATGAGTGCCACGGGGGGCGTGATCCTGATGGCGGTTGCCATTAACAGCCTGTTGGAAATCAAGCAAATTCGGGCTGGTAATTTTCTCCCTGCGTTAATAATTGCTCCCATCCTGGCGATGATTTTTTTACAATAGACCCTCACCACTCGGGTGAGCATGCTTCCGGGCGTTATCCCTGGCGGGCAAGATCTAAGGTTTCCACGGCATGTCGAAGATGGGGGATGACGATGCTTCCGCCAACGACAAGGGCAACGTTGAAGATTTCATAAAATTCATCGTCAGTCACCCCAAGGTGAACACATTGGAGAATATGATAATCAATGCAGTCATTGCAACGAAGTACCATGGATGCTGCCAGCCCCAACATTTCCTTGGTCCGGGCGGGCAAGGCACCATCGGTATATGCATTGGTATCCAGATTGAAAAAACGCTTGATACCCAGGTGATTTGTTTCCATAATTCGCTGGTTCATCCGGGCGCGGTAAGCTTCAAAATCATCCAATCGAGTACTCATGGGAGGAAATCCTTATCTGGAATAGATGAACACGGGGAATCGATCCCCTGTCAGCAGAAAGCCCGCCTTCTGATACAGGGACAAGGAGGCGTTGTTGTTGCTCTGGGTATTTACGGTGAGGTGCCACTGCCCGCAATCCCAAAAGTGCTGCTGCAGATTTCGCACAAGCGCCATGCCGACCCCGCGTGACTGGCAGGCAGGCAGTACTGCCAGTCGCCCCAGGTGGGCGCTCCAATCCCTGCCGGTGCTGATTTGGAAACCGACAACCTGCCCCTCGAACAGAGCTACAGTTGCATAAGCAGATTGCCCATACGCCTGGGTGACATCCTCCAGCGAATTTTGCCAGACTGGTTCAAAAGCTGACTGGTCAACCAGCGTCACCTGCGCCAGGTCATGGATTTCCATCGGACGGATGGTCAGTCCTGCCGGAAGTGGAACGGCATCAATCCGCTCCGGGGTCCATTCCAGCAGGACGATTTCCTGGTGAAGCTTAAATCCGCGGGAGGT
>JAGVUS010000215.1 GCA_019136175.1 Chloroflexota bacterium
GATTGGGTCGGGTGTTCAGGGTTAATTCCCGCCCTCCACCAGGCGGATTTCGTCGTCCGTCAGGTTGTAGAGCTGGTAGACGAGGGCATCAATGGCGCGGTCGACGGTTTCAATCTGGCGGGTGAGCTGCTCCAGTTCCTGGGGGTTGTGGGCGGCGGCGCGGCGTGTGTGCAGGGAGAGGATTTGCTCCACCAGCGCCACCATGCGGCTGTGCAGGGCGGCTTCGGCGGGGTCGCTGAAGTTGATAGTGCGGATGGGTAATGTCTCTACATACTGCTTTGTACAAGTAATCCATCCCCCTCTAAAAACGTTACTTATCGATCTTAATCTCCAAAACAGCAATTTTGAATTTAAAAGACCTAAAACATAATATATCGACAATCCACAATCTTTTGCTATGGTTATACTAAAACCACCGCTTGCCATCAAACAGTATTTGGACGAATCTTCACATAGACGACAAAAGGAACCCTCGTTAGCTAGCAGTGGTACGAGTAGCTGTGATTTATCATGCACATCCAAATTTCGCGGGGCGCTAAACCCATACCATTCTTTATATTGTTTTCTTTCCTCTAATTCTTTCCTGCGACTTATCAAGTATTTATAAGTTTTAGGATATTGTTTCTTAAATATAACATCACTGATTAATGAGTAACCATCTGGCGTAACTTCGTATGGAAATATGATCACCTCATTATTCACGGGGCGAAATTCATATCGGCGAAAATCAGTGGCGTAAATTGGTGTCCTTAGTAGATCAGTCTCAATATCTACACGATTTCCTTGTCTTGTAAAATATCCTCCATCCTTCTTTACAAGAACGAAAATATTATCATTACCAGAGCTTGAACCTCTACCAATGCGAGAAGGCAATTCAGAGATTGGTATAGTGTTTATAAGGAGTTTTTCATTTATTTGTTGTTCAAAATCATCTGCAAAAATCCACGGTTCTGCTGATAAATCGTTTTTGGCAGTTCGTAATTTTGCATCCCACAAATCTGTAGCATTATCTACTCTGGCATATTGATAAAAATTCTGATCCGAACCAACAAGAAACAACAAACATGTGTACGTAGTTGCTTGTTCAAATATTTGTAAGGCACCGAAATCTATTATTTGTGACAACGCGTTCTGTTCTGCAATATAACCCCGAAGATTTCTGCCATAATCTGTGGCAAAGAATTTGCTTGGCAAAATAAAACCCAGCCGTCCGGTGGTGTTCAGCAGGCTCAAGGCTTTTTCCACGAAGACCACATAAATATCATAGTTGCCCTTGCTGGCTGCCTTGTAACGCTGTTTATAATATTCCACCTCGGTCGGCGCCCATTCTTTGAGCGCCTGTATCCGAATATACGGCGGGTTGCCGATGACGGCATCGAAGCCGCCCTGCTGGAAGACCTGCGGGAAGGCGCGCTGCCAGTCAAAGGCGTTCACGCGGTAGCGCTCGGCATCGTCCACCAGCCCCAGCCCCATCTGCCGGTTGGCGTAATAATCCGTGCCAATCAGCGAATTGCCGCATTGAATGTTGCCGCCCAGGTCGGGCAGCAGGCGTTCCAGGCGCAAGCCCAACTGCCCCTCGGCGGCGGGCAGGTCGCCTTCCAGCACCTTCAGCAGCAGCGAGAGCTTGGTCACCTCCACCGCCTGGGGGTCAATATCCACCCCGTAAATCGAATGGAGCAGGATCTCCTTCTTCTTGTCGGTGGTCAGCGCCCAGCCGTGGCGGGTTTCAAAGACCGCCGGGTGCGCCCCGCGGGCATGGCTGGCGGGGTTGTTGGCGGTGTACCACGCCAGGTGCCAGTCCAGCAGGTGCTGGTAAGCACCCAGCAGGAAGGAACCCGAACCGCAGGCGGGGTCCACGATCTTCAACCGGCTGGCTTCGGCGGGGGTTTTGCCCTCCAGCAGCCTGCCCACCGTCTGCTGCACAATATAATCCACGATGTAGCCGGGGGTGTAATAGACTCCGCCCGCCTTGCGCACCTCGGGCTTTTCCTCCACCTTCGCCTGGTGACCGGGCGTCAGCCGGATGACGCGCCCCAGGAACTGCTCGTACACCTGCCCCAGGATTTCAGCGGGCAGCACATACCAGGCATAGGGGCAGAGCGGGGGATACAGCCCGCGGATGATCTCCTTGAGCACGCGGTCATCCACCGCCAGGGCCTGGTCCGCCAGCCGGTAAAGCTGCACCAGCCCGGCGTAGATTTCGCCCTCGGCGGCAATGTCTTTCAACTGGTCGGTGCGCTCAATGCCGCGCTCCTCGGCAATCCGCAGGAAGAGGATGCGGTCAATCGTCATCTGCACGGCGTAGTTCAGGTCCCGCTCGGTCAGGCTGGGGTTGCGCAGCGCCAGGTTGAGCGCCAGCGCCTTGCGCCAGCCCTCAATGGTCGCCAGGAAATCATCATCCACATCGGCGGTGCCTTTTTTGCCGCGGCTGGTCTCGGCGTAGGCGTCAAAGCGACCCTGCAGCACCGCCTCCTTGGAAAAAATGTTGTACAGTTCATCCCAGCGGGCGGGGTAATCGCGATAGTTGAGCAGCATCAGGCGGTGTTGGGCGGGCTTGTCGGCGGGGTTGGGCTTGCTGCGGCAGTCGTAGACGGCAAATTCTTCAAAATCGGTCAGGATGGAGAGCGGCAGCTTGGCGGTCCAGGCGTAGCGGCGCAGCTGGAAGGCGGGGGCGTGCCCCTCGCTGAGGTTGACGGAGGGCTTTTTGGCTTCCACGAAGAAGACCCGCCG
>JAGVUS010000384.1 GCA_019136175.1 Chloroflexota bacterium
GGTTGTTGCGGTATAATCGAAAAACATATTCTGGCGGCGGCCTGCAGCCCAAATTCGCACGGGGTCGAGGTCTCATGGAACAGGATGCGCTTGCTTTCCAGGAAAAAAATCACGCAGCACTTACCTCTGTGATTGCTGCCATTGGACTCACCAGCTTAAAAATTATTGTTGGTGTTCTTACACAATCGCTGGGTATCCTGGCAGAAGCAGCCCATTCGGCGCTGGATCTGGTGGCGGCGCTGGTGACCTTGCTGGCAGTGCGCGTTTCGGGCAAGCCTGCAGACCGGGAACATAATTATGGGCACGGCAAGATCGAAAATCTTTCCGCACTCTTTGAAACCCTTCTCCTCCTGGCAACCTGTGCCTGGATCATCTATGAAGCCATCCAGCGTTTGTTTTACAAGCCTGTCGAGGTTGAACCTTCCATCTGGGCATTTCTCGTGATGGGGATTTCCATTGTCATTGACTATTCGCGTTCCCGGGTCCTTTACCGGGCAGCCCGCAAGCATAACAGCCAGGCATTGGAAGCAGATGCCTTGCACTTCAGTACCGATATCTGGTCATCCAGCGTTGTGATTGTGGGCTTGTTCTTTGTGTTGATTGCCGAAAAAGTGCCTTCCCTTTCTTTCCTCCACAAGGCGGATGCAGTGGCAGCGTTGGGGGTGGCGTTGATTGTCATATATGTCAGCCTGGAATTGGGCTACCGGACCATACAGTCGCTGCTGGATACTGCCCCCAAGGGTTTGGCGGATAAGATCAAACAAGCAGTTGAAACCGTACCCGGTGTTCAGGATTGCCACAATATCCGGGTGCGCCACTCTGGTCCTTTGTTGTTCGTGGATGTTCACATTACCACGGATGGAAACAAAACCCTCCAGGATGCGCATGATTTAACCGAGCAGGTGGAGGAGGTTGTTCGGCAATTGGCTTCCGGTGCGGATGTAACCGTCCACCCTGAACCGGCGGATGCTCCTGGAAACTTTTCCTGAACTGTTTTTTCCTGGTAAATTTGACCAAAAAGACCCTGCTACAAAGATTTGACAGGTCTTTTTGGTTGCATCACATAGCTTTTCACTATATAATGGAACCATCATATCCGAATTTCATTGATGGAGGGAAGTATGACAAAACTATTGGATGTTGAAGGAATTGGCGAAACCTATGCTCTCAAGCTGAAGGGCGCCGGGATTGGCTCTTTGGAAGCTCTGCTGGAAAAAGGCGCCACTCCCAAGGGTCGCAAGGAACTGGCTGAAACCAGCGGCATCAGCGAAAAATTGATCCTTGAATGGGTCAACCATGCCGACCTGTACCGCATCAAGGGAGTTGGCAGCGAATATTCCGACCTGCTGGAAGAAGCCGGTGTGGATACCGTTGTGGAACTGGCGCAGCGCAAGCCCGAAAACCTGCACGCCAAGATTGTGGAAATCAATGCCGAAAAGAAGCTTGTCCGCAAGCTGCCCACCCTCAAGCAGGTGCAGGATTGGGTTGCCCAGGCTGCCAAGCTGGAGCGCAAGGTTCACTACTAGACCACTGCATCCAGCCCCTGACCGGGTACATCCTCTGGGATTGACCACGGATGGATCATGAGCGAATTATCTCCAGGGATTGCTGACGTTTGTCTGCGTCCCTGGTAGTGTTTAAATCACCCGGCGTATCCATCGTTGTATTTTTCTTTCAAACCGACTTGATCAAAAAACAGGAGAGGAGATTGGTGACATGTTAAAGGAATTTAAGGAATTTGCGATGCGGGGCAATTTGATTGACCTCGCCATTGGTATCGTGATTGGTGGCGCATTTGGCAAGATTGTCACTTCCTTTGTCAATGATGTGGTGATGCCGCCCATTGGCAAGCTGTTGGGCGGCGTTAATTTTGCTGACCTCTTCATCGACTTGAGCGGCACCAATCCTGCTTCCGTCCAGGCTGCCAAGGATGCCGGTGTGCCGACTTTGAATTATGGCGCATTTCTCAACACGGTGATTGATTTCATCATTGTTGCATTTGTCATGTTCCTGGTTGTCAAGGCGATCAACAAGATGAAGAAACCCGCCCCGGCAGCAGCCCCCACCACGAAGGAATGCCCCTACTGCAAGACCGAAATCCCGCTTGCGGCAACCCGCTGCCCGCACTGTACCTCCCAGCTTTAGTTTGTATCAT
>JAGVUS010000021.1 GCA_019136175.1 Chloroflexota bacterium
CAGGCGAATACGCCAATTGTTGCCAAGCTGGAATTGCCGGAAGCAATTGAGAATCTGCACGATATTGTTCATGCAGCCGATGGCGTGATGGTTGCACGCGGGGATCTCGGTGTGGAAACCTCACCGGCAGCTGTCCCCATTATCCAGAAGGAAATTATCAGCATGGCAAACCGGCATGCCAAGATTGTCATTACAGCCACCCAAATGCTGGATTCGATGATACACAACCCCCGTCCCACCCGCGCCGAGGCATCGGATGTTGCCAATGCAATTTTTGACGGCACCGACGCGGTGATGCTGTCCGGTGAAACTGCCAGTGGCAACTACCCGCTGGAGGCAGTCCAGATGATGGCAAAAATTGTTTTGGAAGCTGAAGAAAATTTTACATCCTGGGGACATGCCGATACTGCCACGGAAGCAATCACCCAGGATGATGCTGTTTCCATGACGCGCGCCTCTCGCGAACTTGCCCAGGATCGGAATGTCCGGTGTATTGCTGTTTTCACCCAAACCGGAAAAACCGCCCTCCTCATGTCAAAAGCCCGCCCCACCGTACCAATCTATGCATTCACCCCCCAGAAAACAACCTATCAAAAAATGGGGATGTACTGGGGTGTTACTCCGTTTCTGGTACCCTTTGCATTTACCGTGGAAGAGATGTTGAAAATCCTGGAACAGGCTTTACTTTCCTCAACTGCCATCCAACCTGGCGAGCAGGTTGTTGTCATCTCAGGTTTTCCTGTCGGAGATTTTCGCACCCCCAACCTTGCACTCCTTCATACCATTGGGTCGATTAAGTAGAGGTTGCAATTGGATTGCCGCGGCTACCAGGCATGAAACAAAACCAAAATTCATTAAGTAAAGTACTCCTGAATATTCTGACCGAAAGATTATTGATACCGGTTATTCTGCTATCCATCTTGTTGACTTTGCTATCCAGCATTATTGCTTCAATCTACATCCGCCAGGATCAGTTGCAGGCGACCCATTCCATATCTTTACGGTTGGATGATTTTCTCAAGAATGCCCAGGAAGTAATTCTCTCTTCCGGGAAAGCCGCTGAACTGCATCAACAAAACGAACTCCCTGCCTACCTAGCCATTCTGCAGGAAGCCAATCCTTATTTTGATACCATCTACGCCATCAATGAAGAGGCAAATATCTATGCAATCAGCCCGGATGATCCTTTATCCATTGGATTGGATATGTCCAACCAGGACTACTACCGGAACCGAAATGGGGATAATACCATCAGGATTTCTTCACCATTTATCTCCACGAAAACCGGCTCCTTGACCGTCTATATTTCCCAAAAGCTCCCTTCCAATCAAATGGTTGTTGGTGAATTAAGCCTGTCCAAGCTCCAACAGGTTATCCGCACAGAGTCCTATGCCCAAAATGGACGGGTGATCTTTATTACGGATGGACACGGCACAGTTCTTGGTCATCCGGATTTTTCCCTGGTGGCTCAACAAGTTAATTTTTCGTATCTCAACCAGGAACAATTCGAACTTGTCCCTGATAGTTCCAGGTTAATTTTTACCCGCAATCGTTCCTATATTCAGACCATCTCCCCCCTTAATCAAATTGACTGGCTTGTCATTGCCCAAATTCCGTTTTTTTCTGCCTTTGCACCGTTTCTCTTTTTCGCACTGGTTTCCGTTGTCCTGATCATCGGTTTATGGCTGCTGGTTTTATACAGCATCCGCCAGGAAGCCCACAAAAAAGTGATTGCACCCCTGGGACAGCTTGGCGAAGCCGCCAATTCCCTTGCAGTGGGTGATGGCAGCCGGATCAATCAAATCGCCACCGCCACCGCCGGGTTCGATGAAATCCAGGACCTGGCGAAAAATTTTATCCACATGGTTGAAGCGGTGGAACAAAGACAGATCGCGCTGGAAGAACGCACCCGGTCTGAACATGAACTGCGCTTACTGGCAGAATCCCTGCGGGATACCGCTGCGGCTTTGAACAGTACACTGGATTATGAAATTGTGCTGGAACGGATCCTCACAAATATTGGATTGGTCATTCCACATGATTTTGCCAACATCATGCTGATTGATCCGGAGCAAAATGTCGTGAGGGTTGTGGCAGAAAATGGGTATGCCGAACATGGTTTACAGCAATGGATTGAGCGTACCACTTTTACCATGGATGACTTGAAAACGCTGGCAAGGATGTACTATACCAGCACACCGATTCTGATCACAAACACCACCAATCATCCCATGTGGGTGGTCTACCAGGAATCCAACATGGTGAGGTCATACATGGGCGCTCCCATTCGCATACGTGGACAGGTGATTGGGTTTATCAACCTGGACAGCCTCACACCGGGCTTTTACACACCCGACATGATGGATAAACTGCAATCATTTGCAGACCAGGCAGGTATTGCCATTCACAATGCAGAATTAATCCGGGATTTGCAAGACTCCCACCAGGAATTGATTATCGCGTACGATACAACCATCCAGGGATGGGCAAAAGCCCTGGAGTTAAGGGATATGGAAATCCAGGGACATTCCATCCGGGTTGCCGAGATGACAGTCAGGCTGTCAACATACCTTGGAATCACCGAGCCAGATCTGACGCACATCCGATATGGCGCGTTTCTGCATGATATCGGCAAAATCGCCATCCCCGACTCCATCCTTTATAAAAAAGCCGCCCTGACGGATGAGGAATGGGAAATCATGAGAATGCATCCCATTTACGCCCAGCAGATACTGGCACCCATTCCATACCTGAGCCGCAGCGTGGATATCCCATATTATCATCACGAGCATTGGGATGGATCCGGTTATCCGCACAAACTTCACGGGGAGCAGATTCCACTCGCGGCGCGCATCTTCTCGATTGTGGATGTATGGGATAGTCTCCGGCGGGATCGCCCATACCATTCCGCCTGGCAGGAAGATGAAGTGTACACTTATTTGCGCTCCCAATCGGGAAAATTATTTGACCCACGCCTGGTCAACGAATTTCTTCAGATGCTCAAAGACCACCCCGATTTGGAATACCCATCTTAAGGATTAAACATGCAGATCCGTAAAATTGATACAAATCAAAAAAGAGACGTCCGGAAATTTATCCGCTTTCCGTTTCAACTATATAAAGGAAATAAATTTTGGGTTCCTCCATTAATATCAGACATGGAGCTGGTACTGGATCGGAACCGCCATCCTTTTTATCAGCATTCGGATGCCGAATTCCTGATTGCCGAATCTGAAGGCGAGGTGCTTGGCAGGTTGGCGGTTATCCATAACCGGAATTACTGTGCAGTCCACCAGGAAACCACTGGTTTTTTCTACTACGCAGATTTCATCGACGATCCCCAGGTTGTAAATGGCTTACTTACAGCAGCCCTCGAATGGGCAAAACAACGCGGTTTAACCCGGCTGATGGGACCGCGTGGAATGCTGAGATCTGCAGCGATTGGCATGCTGAAGGAAGGTTTTGAATATCTACCAGCAGTTGGTCAGAATTACAACCATGCCTACTACAATACCCATATGGACCGGTTTGGTTTTGAGAAGGAAACCGATCACTTTACAGGAATCCTGAACCGTAACTCCCATTTCCCGCCACGGATGTATGAGGCTGCGGAACGATTGAAACAACGGGGAGAGTACTGGGTAAAAACATTTACCAGCCGGAAGGAAATGTACGCACTCATCCCGGAAGTGGATCGCATTCACCATGAAGCATTTCGCAACAATCCCGGGTTTTATCCATCCACCCCGGAGGAATTTTCCCTGATTGCCAGGTCAATGATCGCAATCGCTGATCCCCGATATATTAAGATCATTATGAAGGGAAATGAGGTTGCCGGGTTTGCATTGACGTATGCAAACATTTCCCGTGGCTTGCAGCGCGCCCGCGGCAAGCTGTTTCCCCTGGGATGGTATTACATCCTCAGGGAGAAATCCATCTCCCCGATTATTGATGGGAATGGAATCGGTTTGCTGCCCCAATACCAGGGAATGGGTGCCAATATTCTTCTCTACACTGAACTCGATCAAACGCTGCGCTCACGCCCACACCTGGAAAAGATGTACCTTGTGCAGGTGGACGAACGTAACTTCAAAAGCAAATCCGATATGGAAACCATCGGCACCAATTGGTGTATCGCACACCGGACATACCGGATCAACATATAATGCCAGGAGGAGATCATTCATGTCATTTACTACTTTTATCACCCCCGCTGAACTGGAAATGAACCTGAATGATCCAGACTGGGTCATCGTGGATTGCCGTTTTGACTTGATGAAACCTGACTGGGGCTATGCAGCATACCAGGCTGCCCACATCCCCGGAGCGATTTATGCGCACATGGATCATGATCTATCCGGACCACTGACACCACAATCCGGTCGCCACCCGTTGCCGGACCCACACCATTTCATTGAAACCCTGGGAAACTGGGGGATTGATTCATCCAAACAGGTGGTTGTGGTTGATTCTGCCGCCGGATCTTTTGCTGCCCGCCTCTGGTGGATGCTTCGCCAGCTAAATCAAACAGCAGTGGCTGTTCTGGAGGGCGGATTCCCTCGTTGGGGTTACGAGAACCGTCCAGTGCGTTCTGGCATTGAGAAAAATTCATCCGTCCAGTGCGATCTGAGCGGTACATTTCATCGATTCCTGAGTTCGGATCAAATGGCGTCCATCATAAATGACCCCACCTGGAGAATCATTGACGCCCGTGCATTGGAACGGTATCGGGGGGAGCAGGAACCAATTGACCCGGTTGCGGGTCACATTCCGTCCGCTGTCAATCGACCGCATACAGCCAATCTTGCTTCCGGAGGACATTTTCTGCCTGCCGGGGAACTCCGCTCCCAGTTTCTTTCCCTTTTGGGTGGAATTCCACCCGAACGCACAGTTGTCTATTGTGGCTCGGGTGTGACCTCTTGTTTTCACTTGATTGCGATGGAAATTGCTGGTCTTCCTGGCGGCTGGTTGTATGCTGGATCGTGGAGTGAGTGGATTCGCGATCCAAACCGTCCCATCCATACCGGCAACCAGCCTTAAACACACCCCACACCATCAAAAAGCCCCTCCACGGATTTGTGCTCATGGAGGGGCTTCTGATTTATCTGGATAACCGGGCTAGATCAAGGACTGGTTGATTTCTTCCAATGATTGCCGGATGGGACGCAAATCCTTTTCCGGCAGCCGGTTTAATGCAGTTTCCGGAAGATGATACGCATCAAACATGGAAGGTACTGCCGGGTCCACATAAATCAACCCGGTGATCAGTTCCTGGTTCCGATGAGACTCCTCCAACAGTGCATAAGCCGCTGCTTTGTTGGTTGGGTCATAATCCTGGTTCAATTTCTTCAATACAATCATGGAACCATCGTGCAGGGTTACCTCGCGGCTGGAACCTTCCTCAAAATCCTCCACAGTAATTTCATCCCGGGCTGGCACATAGGCAATCTCATGCAGAGGTTCCTCGTGTTCTTTTCCATAGGTGTACGAATGCAGGGTATTTTCCTTATTGTGAAAGGTGACGCACGGGCTGATAATATCCAGAACTGCAATCCCATTGTGGCTGAATGCAGCCTTAAGGAGCTCCTTTAATTGCTTGGGGTCACCAGCAAAGGAACGTGCAACAAAGGTGGCATTTGCCACCAATGCCTCAAGGCAGATATCCACTGGTAGAAATGGATTAATACCCTGCCGCTTCAATTCCAACCCGCGCTCTGCTGTGGCTGAAAATTGCCCCTTGGTTAATCCATAAACGCCGTTGTTTTCAACCAGGTACACCATGGGAAGATTGCGCCGGACAAGATGCTTGAATTGCCCCATGCCAATGCTGGCAGTGTCCCCATCTCCGCTGACACCAATCCCTTTGAGGGATGTATCCGCAAATAAGGCGCCCAGCGCCAGTGAGGGCATGCGTCCATGCAGCCCATTGAAACCAAAAGAACGGCTCAGGAAATACGTCGGGCTTTTACTGGAGCATCCAATTCCAGAAAATTTCACCACCTGTTCAGGAACAATGTCCAGTTCGTAGCAGGCAGCGACAATCTGACTGGCAATGCCATTATGACCGCATCCCTGGCAAAGCGTGCTGGGTGCCCCGCGATAATCTGCCCGTGACAAACCTGCAGCATTCACCTGTTGGCGTTGATTCTGGTCGGTCATGGCTATTTTGCCTCCTGTGCCTTGATTTCACTACTTATCCATTGGGCTGTCAGCGGAAATCCATCCATATGAGCAACCTTTTTCAACCGGGTCGCATGCTCAGGCGTTTCCAGGCTCAAAATTTGTTGCAGCTGACCGTCCCGGTTCATCTCAACAACGTACACACAATCATGATCCTTGATGAAGTCCAGCACCTGCTGGCAAACCGGCAGCGCTCGCAGCCGCAGGTAATCCACCGGGATTCCATCCGCTTCCAACAGGTCGCATGCTTCAATGATTGCCGGATCAGTGGAGCCTGCACTGATGATGCCGATTTTTGCCCCATCCCGTTTTTTCAGGACTGGCTTGGGCAACAACTCCCGTGACCCGTTGATCTTCTTTGCCAGGCGATTCATTCCCTGCTCCCAAACATCCCCTTCCTCATTATATCGTCCATACTCATCATGACCCGTGCCACGCGTGAAGTATGCGCTGCGGGGATGACGGTTGCCCGCCACTGTCCGGTAGGGAATGCCATCACCATCAATATCCAGGTAGCGTCCCCAATCTCCATTCCGTTCGGCGAGAAGTTTTTCCAGGTCGTCTTCCCATAGAATTTTGCCACGGTCCATCGGTTGATCGGGATACTGGAATGCCGGCGTCATCCATTGATTCATCCCCAGATCCAGGTCGCTCATCACCAGCACTGGCGTCTGAAAATGCTCAGCGATATCCAACGCCCGCCAGCCGAATTCAAAACATTCGTTGACAGAGCCCGGGATCAGGATGATGTATTGGGTATCCCCATGGCTGATGAAATATGCAAATGTGTAATCACATTGAGCAGTGCGGGTGGGCAGACCTGTGCTGGGTCCAACCCGTTGCACATCCCAAACAACCACCGGGACTTCCGCATAGTATGCCAGACCAAGATACTCCGCCATTAATGACAGACCTGGCCCGGACGTGGATGTCATTGCCCGCAATCCTGCCCAACCGGCACCAACCACCATGCCAATGGCAGCCAGCTCATCCTCTGCCTGGACAACGGCACAGGTTTGCCTGCCTGTCTCTGGGTCCTTTCGAAGGAGCGGGACATAGTCGGTAAATGTCTCGGCAAGCGAGGTTGCAGGGGTAATGGGATACCAGCCTGCAAACTGCAGTCCTCCGTATAATGCACCGAGGGCACCCGCCATATTGCCATCCGCCATGATATAGCCTTCGGTTCCATTCATTGGCTCCACCCGGAACGGGTCGCGTTTTTCCAAATTGGCAGCAGCCCAATCAGCCGCTGCTTTTACCACAGACCAGTTGGAGTCAATCGCTTTTTTCTTACCCTTGAATTGAAATTCCAGTGTCTGGTACACCACATCCAGCGGAATGCCAATCATCTGCGCCAGCACCCCAACATATACCATGTTGGCAATATAATCCCGCATGCTTGGCGCAACATCTGCTTCTTTGACCAGTTTTTTCACCGGCATTGGGTAGGCAATAATGTCCTCCCGCAAATCGCTGATACGGAGGTCATCCGCATAGAACATGACTCCACCAGGAGAGATAAAAGGAGCTTCTTTTGCGATGGTAGCCGGATTCATCGCAACCACGATATCATCCTTTGCCACCCGTCCAATGTATCCCTTGCGGCTGACCCGGATGGTGTACCAGGTGGGCAGACCCTGAATATTCGATGGGAAGATATTTTTCCCGGATACCGGGATGCCCATCCGAAACAGGGACCGCAGGAGCAGGTTGTTTGCCGTCGCACTGCCAGATCCGTTCACCGTACTGACCGTCATACAAAAATCGTTCACGATCGGACAGCGCTTCTGTTCAATTGGATTTCCAGCAACAATCGTTTCTTCTGACATATCTCTCCTCTATGTGATGAATCATGATCCAACGACTATTCGAATTTTTGACTGATCGATGGTTTGGTTCTCTCTGTAATGAGGTGGATGTGTTCCACCAACAACTGGTATCCGCCATTCAAATCCCCGGCACAGACCGCTTCGACAATCCTCTGGTGATAGGTCCATACCCGTCTCAAATAGTTGAGATCATTATATACACTCAGACCCACTGCCTCGTAAATATCCCAGTAGGTTTCCATGATTCCGGTTACAAAGGGATTGTTCAGGCGACTGTACAGTAGCAGGTGCAGTTGGCGGTGTTCCATATGCGGGATTTGCACCGGGGATCCATCCAGCTTTTGAAACGCCCTCCGGACCAAATCCAACAGTTCTGCATGATCTTCGGAATTTAACTGGCTGACCGCTTGGAACCAGTAGGCTGTCTCCACATGGTTGCGGAGGTCGGAGAACTGCTCAAGAGTATGCGGCTCAATACTCATGGCGTACACCACGCTTTTGACCACAGCCGGTTCAAACCGGTACTCCAGCCTGCGTATGCCAGTCTTGGGACGCACTTCCACCAACCCCATCGCCCTGGCAACTTCCAACTGCTCCCGCAAGCTGGCAATACTGATACCCAGTTCCCGGCTCAGGTCAGCCAGCGGGGGCAACCGATCATCTTCCGCTGACTGGGAATGCCTGGCGAGATATTTCAAAAACTCAGATTGTTCGAGTGGATTTCGATCGCGCAGCATCGATGCTCCGCAAGTATTCATGAATTAATCAGATTATTCCGATAATTGGAGTATAGCACGGCGGTTATGGCATGTCAAGCGACGTTTGTCATGTCAAAACACACCTGCTCCACGGTACTTTTGGCACCACGGAGCAGGTGTTTCATCTTATCATCCGATGAATGGCAAAATTATATGACGATGTTGACCAGTCGCCCGGGAACATAGACAATCTGCCGCGGGGTCTTTCCTTCCAAAAAGCGTTGGACTGTTTCACTCGCGAGTGCAGCCGCCCTGGCGTCCGCCTCCGGGATATCCACCGGCACGGTAATTCGGTCGCGCACCTTGCCGTTCACTTGGACAACCAGCGTAATTTCCTCCTGGGCTGCTGCGTCCTCATCCACCACCGGCCATGCCTGGGTGTGAATGGAATACGGCTTGCCCATCCGGCTCCACAATTCCTCTGTGATATGGGGGCAGACCGGTGCAAGGACCTTCAGGTAAATTTCCACGGCTTCATCCCATGCTGGCTGGTTCCCCATCCCGGCAGCCTTCGCTTTTGCCATTTCATTCAACAGTTCCATCAATCCAGACACAATGGTATTAAATTCAAAATGCTCAAAATCGTTTGTTACCGCTTTCAAAGTCTGGTGCACTTTTCGGCGGAACTGGCGAACTGCAGCCTCGTCCGGAGCGTGAGAGGCGGGTGCTGGATCCAAAACCAGGTTCCATAACCGCTTCAGCCAGCGGGAGGTTCCTTCAATCCCACCACCGCTCCACGGTCCACCCATCTCCCAGCGGGAAAAGAACATCAGGTATGCACGCACCGTATCCGCACCATAGGCGCGCACCAGGTCATCCGGCGGCACAACATTGCCCCGGCTCTTGGACATCTTTTCGCCATCCTCACCCAGCACCATCCCCTGGTTGCGCAGCTGCGTCATCGGTTCGTGCCCTTCCGTAATGCCCATATCACGGCAGGCTTTGTGAAAGAAGCGGGTGTAAATCAGGTGCATATTGGCATGCTCAATGCCGCCCGTGTAAATATCCACCGGCATCCAGTAATCATACTCATCCGCCGGGAAGGGTGATTTTGCACCTTCCATTCCCTTATTCAAGTATCCCAGGTGATACCACGAGGAACACATGAATGTATCCATCGTATCGGTTTCCCGCTCTGCCTGCCCACCGCACTGCGGGCAGGTGGTGAAACGCCAGGTGGGGTGAAGTTTGAGTGGGCTTTCACCCGTTGGCTTCCATTCCACATCATCAGGCAGTAATACCGGCAACTGGTCTTCAGGGACTGCAACCGCACCGCAATTTGAACAGTAGACAATCGGGATCGGAGCGCCCCAATACCGCTGACGGGAAATTAACCAGTCCCGCAGCTTGTAATTGACAGCACCGCGCCCAACCCCCATTTGCTCCACAAAAGCAACTGCCTTGTGGAATGCTTCTTCTCCAGGGGTTCCTGTCAGGGGTCCGGAATTGACCATGGTGCCCAAGGCAGGAACGGCTGCCGTCATCTCAACCGGATCAATTGCAGGAGTATCCGCCGATTGAATAACCACCCGGATCGGCAGGTGATACTTGCGGGCAAATTCAAAATCGCGCTGATCGTGTGCCGGAACAGCCATGATTGCCCCGGTGCCATAGGTCATCAACACATAATCCGCAATCCAGATGGGAATACGCTCACCATTGACCGGATTGATTGCATACCCACCCGTGAAAACCCCTGTCTTTTCCTTGTCAGTGGCTTCCCGCTGGATATCCGTTTGACTGGTTGCCTGCCGAATGTAGGCATCAATCATTTGTTTTTGCTCCGGTGTCGTGATGCTTTGCACCAGGGGATGCTCGGGTGCCAGCACCATAAAAGTTGCTCCCCATAGCGTGTCCGGTCGGGTGGTAAACACTTCCAAGGGATCACCATTTTCAGTTTTGAAAACGACTGCCGCCCCTTCCGACCTGCCAATCCAGTTGGTTTGCAGCACACGAACCCGTTCCGGCCAATC
>JAGVUS010000359.1 GCA_019136175.1 Chloroflexota bacterium
AACGGGTGCTGGTCTTCCTGGACGATGCCATGGATGCCGCCCAGGTGCGACCGCTCCTGCCGCCCCAGCCCTGCCTGGTCATCGTCACCAGCCGCCACCGCCTGGTGCTTGCCAACCTGCACGCAACTGACGTGGAAGCCCTGCCGCCGGAGGACGCCGACCGGCTGATCTGCACGGTGTGGGGCAAAACCGGGGAGGTGCGGGCGCTTGCTGAACAGTGCGGCAGGCTGCCGATGGCACTGCGGGCGGTGGGGGCGCTGCTGCGCCGCCGCCCGGACCTGTCTATTAAGGATGTGCAACAATTGCTGGAGAGTGCCGCTGAACGGCTGAAGCTGGCGGACCCCGAACGGGCGGCGACCGTGGCGGCTGCCTTCCAGGCAAGTTACGACCAGCTGGACCCTGTCCTGCAAACCCGCTGGCGGGGGTTGGGCATCTTCCCGGCGGACTTTGACACCCCGGCGGCTGCCGCGGTGTGGGGCATGGACGGCGATGCCGGGGCAGTGCTGGCGGAGTTGTATGACGCCTGCCTGGTGGATTATGCCCATGACCGCTGGCGACTGCACGACTTGGGGCGGGACTTCACCCGTTCGCTCTGGACGGGGGAGGAGGGGGATGCCCTGGGGGACTGGCATGCAAAGCATTATCTGGAGGTATTGAAGGAAGCGGACCGTCTGTATATGACAGGGGGGGACTCCATCCTGCAGGGGTTGGGGTTGTTTGACCGGGAGCGGCAGAACGTGGAAGCCGGGCAGGCATGGGTTGCCGCCCGGGCGGGTCACAACCCGGCTGCCGCCCGGCTGTGTAACGCTTATCCAATTGCCGGGGCGTATGTCTTATCCCTGCGCCTGCACCCGCGGGACCAGGTTGCCTGGCTGGAGGCGGCGCTGGCGGCTGCCCGAAACCTGGGAAACCGGGAAGCGGAAGGGATGCTCCTGACTAACCTGGGGAATGCCTATTCTGACATGGGTGAGGTACTGAAGGCAATCGGGTACTACGAGCAGGCGCTGGCAATTGACCGCGAGATCGGCGACCGGCAGGGCGAGGGAGCTGACCTGACCAACCTGGGGAATGCCCACAAAAACCTGGGAAAGGTGCAGAAGGCAATCGGATACTATGAGCAGGCGCTGGCAATTGACCGCGAGATCGGCGACCGGCAGGGCGAGGGGAATGCCTCCTGGAACCTTGGCTTGATGTACGCACAGCAGGCCAACCTGGCGCGCGCCGTGCAGTTGATGCAGGTATGCGTGGATTACGAGCGCGCCATCGGTCACCCGGAGGCGGAGAAGGATGCCGCCCTTGTGGAGGAAATCCGCCGCCGCATGGAGGGGGGTTAAAACCTGCCGCAGCCTAGTGTCCTTGCGGGGCGCAGCCGAAGTAAGGGCGAAGCATCCGGAAACGGCATAACCGGTGAACCAGCACATCTCATGCCGGATGCTTCGCCCCTACCGCATGGTACACAGCGCGGTGCACCCCCTGCGGGGGCTCGCAATGATAAACGGGCAGGGACAAGCCCTGCCCCTACGCGCCGACCGGGACCGCATCGGTCAACGCCCATCCCGTCAGCGGGCAGGGACAAGCCCTGTCCCAACGCTCTGCGGCAAACCAAAGGGCTGGCGGATTTTCCGCCAGCCCTTTTTCAACAGACGTGGATCGCCTGGAATCGCCTGCCTAGTTGACGGTTTGCGGGCGCGGCTCCAGCGTCACATCCACCTCCTGCTGCGCCCCGTCGCGAATCACCGTCAGCTTGATGGTCTGTCCCGGCTCGGCTTTGAAGGCAATGTACAGCAGGATATCATCAAAACTGGACACCGGCTCGCCATCCACCGCAGTGATCACATCCCCGCCAATTTCCACCGTGCGCCCATCCACGGATTGGGTTCCCGTGCTGCCGCGCAAGCCTGCCTTTGCCGCCGGTCCGCCGCGCACAATTTCCGAGAGGTACGCCGCCTGGGTCACATCCAGGTTCATCGCCTGCGCCTGGTAGGTGTTCAACGTCCCGCCGGTCACCCCCAGCCATGCCCATTCGTGTTCACCCTTCTCAATCAGGTCGGGCACCACCAGCTTGACGATGTTGACCGGGATGGCAAAGCCCACGCCGCTGTTGCTGGCGCTGGTGCTGCCGGTTTCAATCGTCCAGCAGCGGACCGCCCGAGTTGCCGGGGTTGATGGCGGCGTCCGTCTGGATGGCTTGCGGGATGGAAAAGCTGGTCAGGGACGAGATGGTGCGCCCCAACGCGCTGATGATGCCGCGCGTCAGCGTGCCATCCAGCCCGTAGGGGTTACCGATTGCCACCACCGTCTGCCCCACCGCCAGGCTGTCGGAATTGCCCAGCGCCAGCGGCTCCACGCCCTGCGGCAGCGAATCCACCTTCACCACTGCCAGGTCGCTGTGCAGGTCCATCCCAACCACCGTGCCGGGGAGGATGGTGTCATCGGAGAAAATCACATCCACTGCATCGGCGCCCTGCACCACGTGGGCATTGGTGACGATATGCCCGTCGCTGTCAATCACAAACCCGGAACCCAGCCCCTGGCTGACGAGCTGCCCGCGGAAGTTGGCGTACACCGTCAGGTGCACCACCGCCGGGTTGACGCGGGCATACACGTCCACCACCGCCGGGTTGACGCGGGCATACACGTCAATCAGGTTTGCCTGGGCGTCATCACCGATGAAGACGGTCTGCGATTCCGATTGCTGGGCGGTGACGGGGAGCAGCGGCGCATCGGTTGATTCCGCCGGATCTGCGGTGCCGGTTTGCCCAAAGGGCAGGCTGAACGTGCAGGCAGCTGCCAGCAGCGGGATGAGAAAGAGTGGAAAGAGTTTTTTTAGATTGGTTTTCATTGCAAAACCTCCTTTGGATTGCCTGGTTACCAGCCCGGATTATCGCGCCCGTGCGTTAGAAAATGGTATAAATTTTGTAAAGATGTTGTAAAAAGCGGGCGGCGGCAGGGTGGTCGGAAACGCGGCTGCAAACGCGTTATAATAGCGGACATGAAATATCATATTTGGACCGAAGGCTGCCAGATGAACGTTGCCGATTCCCAGCGCGTGGCAGCCGCGCTGGAAACCCTGGGATA
>JAGVUS010000326.1 GCA_019136175.1 Chloroflexota bacterium
GTTGGTGTGGGAGAAGGGCTGGGACCTGGTGTTGAAGTCCGGGTTGGTGTGAGGGTTGGTGTTGGTGTGGGAGGTACCAATGGATCCAATCGTTCAGCCAGGATTTGATTGACTTTCAGCGAGACAGACCGGTTGAGCTCTCCAACAATGGCTTCCTGCAATAACACCACATCCTGGTAACGAATGGGGGCGTTACTCTGCAGGGTCAACTCCATGTTCAAAGCATCACCATTTCGGGTTACTTCCATATCCACCAGGTCTACAGTCTCAAGCCCTTCTACATGACGGGTGACCACTTCCTGGATCTTTCGGTTCTCCGATGCATCCCGGAAGAATGTCAGGCTGTAATACGTCAGTGGTACCAATAATAACAGTGTAAAAACAGCCGAATAAAGCAGGCTGCGCGGCAGCCTGCCATTCTGCAAGGCAGAATAATTGGAAAATCCCCGGGCAAAGAACACCAGCACTGCAGCAAAAGCAATGGTAACGGCATTTGTCAAAAACAATAATGCTGCTCCACCCGCAACGTCCCACCGACCAACAGCCATACCAATCCCAACCGTGCACAGTGGGGGCATGAGAGCTGTGGCAATTGCCACACCCGGCAGAGCTGCAGAGAGATTGGGTTGAGTCAGGGCATATGCGGCAGCAATCCCACCCGCCAGGGCAATTCCCAGGTCCAACGGAGTTGGGCGGGTGCGAGACAAGACTTCCTGCGGGAGTTCCTGCAAGGAAATGATGGGCATGTAAGAATTAACCAACGTCACCAAAAACGATAATGCGATCGCCAGGGCAGCGCCACGCAATAAAGCAGAAACCGATTTTTTGAGCTTGTTACTGTCCCCTGTGATGGATGCCATCCCAATGCCAATAATTGGAGACATCAGGGGAGCCAGGAGCATGGCACCAATAATGACTGCAGCCGAGTTGGTAATCAAACCCATGGTGGCAATCGTGCCAGATAAAATAACAAGCAGGAAGAAGTCAAAACCCGGTGATGCAGCTTCGGTCAATTCAGCAATGACCGCCTGCTTTTCCGCCAGCGTCATCGGTTTGACCCATTGCCTGATCCAGTTGATAAATTTCATAGAGCTGCTCCCATCACCGATTCCCCGCGGGTCTTGGCTTTGCCGGAAATTGTGGACATGCAGTTTGCTGACCCAAAAAAGACAGCAAATATTATGCCTGATTATAATGCAGGTTCCGGGCAGCTTGTTTAAGATGGCGTTTTGAGAGCATCACCCAGCCAGATCTGGATTTCACGTGAGGATGGACAACCGGTTTATGGGTATGGAATCGATGGTAATGATCCAGCAAAATCCGTGTCCAGATCTGCTGCCGTTCGGGAGCGGCAGGGACATGCAACGCAGACAGCCCATAGACAGCACGAGCCTGGTTGCACCTTGCCAGATCCTGGGGCGATGCAACGGGCACTCCGGCATGCATATGAATTCCAAATTCCCGGCATGATGTGGATCGCATCTCATAGATCCCGCAATGAACAGCCTTCCCAACTTCCCCCACCAAGGCAACACAGCGTGGATGGGTGCGGTTTGTCCCCTTCATACAGGAGAAAAATTCATTAACAGGTTCCACAAGCTCCGGCGGCACCAATCCACCCTGCTCCGGATCCGCCTCCCCCCAATAAAATGAAACCCGGTAATGGGCGCAACATGCGCCACAGGTTATGCATGGTGAAGTCAAATCAGCCGGTTTGGTCATACAAGCCGGTGATTATACAACCAACTCCTTAAAATGAGGAGAGGGTGAATTTTCAATCACCCTCTCTCGCAAGTTCTCACTCATCCCAATCTGGCTGTTGACGGGATCGATCCTTCATGCACAATTGCAATTCCAGAAGTTTACGCTGCTCGGTTACCAGCCGAAGTTCTGTTTCTCTCATTCCCCGCCGAATGAGCAGCAATAAAAGAACAAACACAAGGAACCCCCCCACTATCAATATGACAAGGAATGTGTACCAGATCTCACCCAAATCCGCAAATTGCTGCTGATCATCCATGGAAGCAGGAGTATTGTACATCTCAGGATCCACCATGGAATTTGCTCCCGGTTTGGAGGTTACCCTGGTGTTGCCACCATCCACTTGCGGTATCGCGGGGCTTGGG
>JAGVUS010000275.1 GCA_019136175.1 Chloroflexota bacterium
TTCATCGTCAAAATTGGCAGGTATGCCGCTCCGCCCATCGCCGCCGCGCTGATGAAAAAAGGCGGCGTGCTGTGCCAGCCTGCCGAAGGCTTCCTGGTCATCACCGACAAGGGACCCCTGAAGGAAGGAGAGGAGGCGCGCGCCGCATCATGGGCGGCGAACTGCCTTCATCACTAGCCCCGGCGTGTGGTATATTTATCCTAACCACATCTCCGGAGCCTGCCCATGTATTTTGCGATCGAAGGAGTCATTGGGGTGGGAAAAACCACCCTTGCCCGCCTGTTGCAGCCCGCCTTCCAGGCTGCCCTGCTGCTGGAAGTCTTTGAGGAAAATCCCTTCCTGAGCAGTTTCTATTCCGACCGGGCGCGCTACGCCTTCCAGACGCAAATGTTCTTCCTGCTCAGCCGCTATCACCAGCAGCGGCGCGGCGTGCCTGCCATGCTGGAACAGAGCGAGCATCTCATCAGCGATTACACCTTTGAGAAGGATGCCCTGTTTGCCAGCATCAACCTGGTGGGCGATGAACTGGATATGTACTACCGCATCCAGGAGGCACTGGCGGAAAAAATCCCCCAGCCGGACCTGATGGTGTACCTGCGCGCCAGCACCCCCACGCTGATGGAACGGATTGCCCGCCGCGACCGCGCCTATGAACGCATGATGGAATGGGATTACATTGACCAGCTCAATCAGGCGTATGACCGCTTTTTCCTCAACCAGCCCCATGCCATGCCCGTGCTGGTGATTGATGCCAACGCGCTGGATTACGTCCGCTACGTGGAAGACCTGCAGTGGGTGGAAAACCGCATCCGCCAGGCGCTGCAGCTTTCGCCATTCCAGCCGGAACTGCCCATGCCCCGCAACCACGACCAGTGACCCGCTGCCCTGATTGCCGCCTTGATCGATGGAGGAGTTGCCATGCGAATCACCCGAGAAGCCCTGTTGAAATTAGCCCGAGACCGGGCGGACCTGCTTGCCCGCCAGGATCGCAGCCTCATCTGCATCTACCTGACCGGCTCGCTGCTGCACGAATCCCCCCTGCTGGGCGGCACCACCGACATTGACCTGATTTGCGTTCACAGCGATGAACCGCCCCAGCCGCGGGTGGTGACCCGCATCTCCAACGAGGTGCATATCGACGAAGCCCATTATTCGCAGTCGGTGTTTCACCAGCCGCGCCGCCTGCGCCTGGACCCCTGGGTGGGCACCTACCTCATCCACAACCCGCTGCCGCTGTACGATGTGCAGCACTGGTTTGAGTTCACCCAGGCAACTGTTTCGGACAAGTTCTACACACCCGAGATGGTGATCCAGCGGGTGCGCCCACTGGCGGAAGCTGCCCGCAGTGCCTGGGTGGGGCTGGTGAACGATCCGCCCGCCAGCCGGACGGAACAAATCTGGACCTTCCTGAAGGCGCTGGAGAATGCCGGGAACGCCCTGGCGGTGCTGCAGGGTCCCCCGTTGACCGAGCGGCGTTTCTTCCTGGAACTGCCCGACCGGGCGCAGATGGTTGACCGCCCCGGGCTGGCTGCCGGGCTTGCCGACCTCTTCCTGGCGGACCTGCCCGCCGGTTCGTGGGAGAGCTGGCTGCCCGCCTGGGAGGCTGCCCTGGCATCCGCTGCCAGCCTGCCGGGCTGCCCTGCCCGGCTTTCCACCCCGCGCCGGGCATACTTCACCCGGGCGGTGGCTGCCATGCAGGCGGATGAACCCGCCGCCGCCCTGTGGATTCTGCTGCGCACCTGGACACAGGCTGCCGCGCTGCTGCAACCCGGTCAGCCCGGCATGGTGGACCAATGGGAGAATGCCCTGCAAGCCCTGCACCTGGGCGCGGATGCACTGGCAACCCGCCTGAACGCGCTGGACGCCTGGCTGGACAGCCTGGAAGAACTGCTGGACAACTGGGCGCAAAAGTACGGGGTGTAACCATGCCGACCGGTATGCCGCTTTCCATCCCCGGCGCGGAAGCCCCCGTGCCGCACGTGTTTTACCGCCAGCAGGCGGAAACCGCCATGCTGGGCGTACTGCTGCCCGGCTTGAACTATTCCACCCGCCTGCCGCTGCTTCACTACCCGCGCGGGCTGCTGCTGAACGAGGTCAAAGCCGATGTCCTGCAGGTGGATTAT